>JAURGL010000208.1 GCA_030833825.1 Vulcanococcus sp. SFB_649D_100_25
TTGGCCCAGCCGAGGACCCCTCTGCTGACTGATCCGGCTCAGAGGGGCAGGCGCTCTGGTAGGTTTTGCATCCGCTCGCGAGCCGCAAGGCCAAGAGCGGGAACCGAAAGAGCCGGGAGACCGGTGATGTAGGTTCAAGAGGCGGTCGCGAGGCCGCAGATCCGAGAGCCGAGCCTGAGAGGGCGGAGTTTAAGGAGCACCTGGACAACTGAAACGTTTAGGAACTGACGCTTTCACTGCGTCAGCCGCCGCTGAACTGATTTGAGCTGAAGAGCTTGGGTTGGTGAAGTGAGAGGGCTGGCCGCAAAGAGCAGTGAAGGTGTGAGGTCCCGTCAAAAATTTTAAGTTGCAGAAGCTGATTGCTTTGCATGACTAGCGATTTTCACGGTTGCTGGTGATGTCGGTGTGCAGTCAGTGGAGCAACGACCGGATCTGAGATCCTGGAAAGTCGAGACGAAAGAAATTTTGTTTTGCACTCTTTGAACGCTCTTGTCAGAGGGAGTGGCGTCAACTGCAGGGAAGCGAGAGCTTGATCTGTGGGTGAAGCAAATCAAGTTGAGATGATCGAAGCTAACGAGTCTTTATTGATTTGAGAGTTTTGATGATCAATAGGATTTGATCTACAACGGAGAGTTTGATCCTGGCTCAGGATGAACGCTGGCGGCGTGCTTAACACATGCAAGTCGAACGAACCTTCGGGTTAGTGGCGGACGGGTGAGTAACGCGTGAGAATCTGCCCTCAGGAGGGGGATAACGGCTGGAAACGGCCGCTAATACCCCATATGCCGCGAGGTGAAATGAATTTCGCCTGAGGATGAGCTCGCGTCTGATTAGCTAGTTGGTGGGGTAAAGGCCTACCAA
>JAURGL010000209.1 GCA_030833825.1 Vulcanococcus sp. SFB_649D_100_25
CATGTTCGTCAAAGAGCTGGTTTATACCTTGCGCACCGATCGCGCTACTGATCTCAAGGTTCTGAGCGATGAGGTTTTGTAGAGACGTAGCTTGCTCGCGAGCCGCGACCGACGCGCCCTGGACCAGTTGGTATGCGGAGTCTCGTTGCATGCCTGACTGAACAAGCGCGGTGAGCAGGCGTGACGCTGCATGCAGGCCGAACCCATCGTCAAGGTTCTGTTGCATGCGGTCGCGGCGAATCTCTGCGCCATCAATCACGCCGTTGAGTGACTCCACCATGAAGGCGAGGAGCGAGGTGGCATCGGGAAGTAGGATGCGCTCCGCAGAGCTGTGGCTGATGTCGCGCTCATGCCAGAGGGGTTGGTTCTCCATCGCCGCGGCGGCATAGCCCCGAAGGAGGCGAGCGAGGCCGGCGATCCGCTCGCTTTTAATTGGATTTCGCTTCTGCGGCATTGCCGAACTGCCAGCTTGACCGGAGCGGAACGGCTCGCGCATCTCGTCTACCTCGGAACGCTGCAGGTGGCGGATCTCGGTGGCGATTCGTTCGAGCGTGCCACCAGCAATAGCGATCGCGGCAACGAAGGCGGCGTGACGATCGCGCTGCACGATTTGTGTGCTCGCCTGGTCGGTGCGCAGGCCGAGCGCAGCCAAGGCGATCTGCTCAATCTCAGGGGCAATCTGGCTATAGGTGCCAACTGGCCCGGAGATTTTCCCAGTGGCAGCTTCAGCGGCGGCAAGCGCGATGCGCTCGCGCGCACGTGCAACCTCAAAAGCCCAGTTCGCCATCTTGGCGCCCATGGTGGTTGGCTCAGCGTGCATGCCGTGCGTTCGCCCAATCATGATGGTGTCG
>JAURGL010000210.1 GCA_030833825.1 Vulcanococcus sp. SFB_649D_100_25
CTGCTGCTTTTTTTAATAAAATAGATGCAGGAGGAGTTTTCAGTATAAAAGTATAACTTTTATCTTCAAATACTGTGATCTCTACTGGTATTATGTAACCAACTTTGTCAGCAGTTTTTGCATTATATTCCTTACAAAAAGCTACAATATTTACTCCTCTTTGTCCTAAAGCTGGACCGATAGGAGGAGCTGGTGTCGCTTTACCAGCTTCTATCGCTAATTTAACAATACCGACAACTTTTTTGGCCATATTTTTTTTATCTTTTTTTGCACTTACTAGTATATAATAAAGTACTCTTATCCAATACTTATAACGATATTATACTATTCTTTTTACTTGTGTATGAAGGTTTAGTTTTTTATTTATTTTATCTTTAATCACGCCCTGAAGGACTTGAACCCTCGACATCAGGTTTTGGAGACCTGCGTTCTACCAACTGAACTAAAAGCGCTACTATTAATATTATAACCTCAAAAATGAGATTACGTCAACTTCTGATATTTTTTAGTCTTAAAATTATTTGGAATTGTATTCTATTTTTATATCTCTTTTTTTACATATTTACATTACAATGCTCTCTTAACCAAAGATGATTTTTTTTCAATTAGATAAACAGTTCTTTAAGATCACATATTTCCTAATGAGATGACTTCTTTTTCGTACTAAAAAAACATTATTATGATCAAATCTTTACCAAATAGTAGAGTAGCTGAACAAGTTATACTTACTCATATTCTATTGAATAAACCGGAATCTAATATCATCTTCAATAAGATTTCCCCAGATATGTTTTACTCGAATGATTATAAAATTATATACCAATCAGCTTGCGATTTAAAA
>JAURGL010000211.1 GCA_030833825.1 Vulcanococcus sp. SFB_649D_100_25
ATCCGCGCTGCGGCCAAGGGAATGGCCAGCGGGGCCCTGTTTGAGCGGGCCTGGTGGGCGGCGGCCCTGGTGATGGTGGTGCTCCATGCCACCGACATCCCCATGTACGACAGCCGCATCAACATCGCCGGCTGGGTGTTGCTGGCGGGCTTGCGCTGCGGGATCCGTTAGGTCAGCGCCTCTTGCTGATGCTTGATCAGGGTTGCCTTCGGTAGCGGACCCTCCAGGTGCTCCCACGGCAGCACCTGGTCGGAGCTCCAGCTGGCGTGAATGACCTCTTCCCAGGCGGGCGGCAGCGGTTCCGAGCCTGCGGCCTCGCCCTCGCGCACGGCCCTGTAGGCCTGCTTCCAGCCCCCGAGCTTCTCGTGGCGGCCCCGCACCGCCGCGATCACAGGAGCCAGGCGCCGGTCGCTGCGCGACAGGAGGGCTTGGATCACGCTCCAGCCGTAGCTCTCGGGGCGCAGTTCGATGCCCTTGGGCTTGAGCCGTTTGGCCAGCAGTTTCAGGCGCTTCTCGGCTTCCGGTCTCACCCCTTCCCACTGGAACGGGGTGTGGCCCTTGGGCACGAAGGTGCTCACCCCCAGTGAGAGCCGCAGGCCAGGGGTGGCTTTCTTCAGCTGCAGGAGCAGTTCGGCGGTGGCCTCGATGTCGTCCTCGGTTTCCGAGGGCAGGCCGGCCATGCCGTAGAGCTTCAGGCCGCTGAGGCCGCCTTCTTTGGCGTAGCGGGCCGCGGCGTAGATCTCCTCTGTGGACAGCTTCTTATTCACCACCTCCCGCATGCGTTCGCTGCCGCTTTCGATCGCGATGGTCAGGGATTTGCTGCCGCGCTTGGCCAG
>JAURGL010000212.1 GCA_030833825.1 Vulcanococcus sp. SFB_649D_100_25
AGCATTCATAAACTTGGCTCCACCAGGCAGGTTTTACGTCGCTTCCAGGACGTGATCTTCAACCAGATGATCAATGAGAATAGTGTAGTCTTCCTCTACATCAAGACCCCAGAACTGGACGCCTTTGAAGTCCGAATAAAATCGGCAAAGGGAAGAGAAGAGTGAGGGATACTCTGTGTCAAGGGCAACGTTGCCATTAACAGCATCCTTCAAAAGTTGCAGACTACCTGCAAAACGATCTCTTACACTCATAATCGATCTCCTATTTGGTTGTTGTTCGGTAGTTATCTACCGAGTGGGCGATACTGGAATCGAACCAGTGACTTACCACTTGTAAGGAGGCCACTCTACCGCTGAGTTAATCTCCCGAGAGCGGGTAACCGGATTTGAACCGGTGAGAACAACTTGGAAGGATGTCATGTTACCGCTACATCATACCCGCTTATGAGACAATTATAACTTATGTAGTTTTAATTGTCAAGTGTCGCTGAAGGGACTTGAACCCCCACGAATAAATTCACTGGAACCTAAACCCAGCGCGTCTACCAATTCCGCCACAGCGACATAATGAGTCGGATATGATGATCCCGACTCGTATGGAAGAACCGAAGTCCATCCAACTCCCCCGGTAGGATTTGAACCTACAACCCCAGTGTTAACAGCACCGTGCTCTGCCAATTGAGCTATAGGGGAATATAAATAAAGTTAACTAAATTGGTTAACTATATGAAAAAAGAAGTTGCAAAAGTTATGGCTTGGAGAAAAAGAGCTAAACAAAAATTAGTTGAACATAAGGGAGGATGTTGTGAAATATGTGGATATGACAAGTGT
>JAURGL010000213.1 GCA_030833825.1 Vulcanococcus sp. SFB_649D_100_25
AAATTAATTTTTGGAAAAGATTAGTCTTTAGATTTAAATCTTAAACAATGAAAAACAGAAAGAGCTCTTTAAAATCAACGATGTGAAAAGATAAGATAAAAAAAGTACTTTTACTTTAACCAGAAAGACTTGTCTTTGTTAAAGAAATATGATATTTCTATGGTAAGAAATATATAGGACTGCTAACTCAATGGTAGAGTACTCGGCTTTTAACCGATTTGTTCCGGGTTCGAATCCCGGGCAGTCCATTTCAAATAGTGATAATTAAATATTAAAAGATAATATTCTCCTCTTCTTATTTTAAGAATAATAAAATAAATAAAGTAAAAGAATATTCGAACTATAAAGAATTAATTAATACCCCCAGGGGAATTCGAATCCCCGTTACCTCCGTGAAAGGGAGATGTCCTAGGCCTCTAGACGATGGGGGCTTAGGTAATATATTAAATCTATACATAAAAAGATAACCAATATTTAAACAGATGTCAAGCTTTTTTTCTCCAGAGAATAAAACTTGTAGAGAAAGTTAGTGAGTTAAGTTTATACTAAAAGTGAATGAACAAAACAACAACACAAAATGCATGGATAATATAGTCCCTTTATTGTATCTCTCTATTTTGCTAGTTTCGCTAATTACTTTAAGTGTTTTTATCGGAAGACAGATTATAGAAAGAAAACAAATAGAAGATAATCTCTCAGTTTTACAAAATAAGATCAGAAATAACGAAGCGAATGCAGAAGATTATTATGAGTTAGGCTCAATATATTTATCAAAAAAATTATTTGATCAGGCAATACTAC
>JAURGL010000214.1 GCA_030833825.1 Vulcanococcus sp. SFB_649D_100_25
TCCTCCGTTCAGGGCGATTTCCGGTTCGTAGTCGCGAACCACTGGCTCCAGTTCCTGCCAGATCGCTGTCGGTATGTAGGGAGGGTTGGAGAGCACCACCTGCAGTTCTCCCCACTGATCTTGCAACGGTTCCCACCAGCTGCCCTGGCGCAGTTCCACGATTCCCTTTTCGATCGGCCCCTTCAGATTCACGGCGGCCTGCTTCATGGCCTCGTCTGATTGCTCGACGGCGTAGCCACAGCTCTGTGGGTAGAGCCCTGCCATCGCCAGGGCCAGACAGCCTGAGCCGGTGCCCAGATCAGCCCACTTCAAAGGGGCACTCGATGTCTCCTGGGGACAGCGCTCCCGAGCTATCTCCACAAGCAGTTCAGTCTCTTGCCGCGGAATCAGCACGCCAGGCCCAACGCGTATGTCCAGATCCCGCCACGGACAGATCCCCACCAGATATTGGAGCGGCCGCTGCGTTGAGAGGTGTTCACTCCAGATCGCCTCCAGCTCCGCGAGCTCTCTTCGCAAACTCACCGTTTGACCTGGTGAAAGGCGTAATCGCTGGAGTTCCTGCCAGCCCACTCCCCCCTGGAGATCCAGCAGCCAATCGAGGGAACTGGCGCTTCCGCCACGCTCGAGCATCGATCGGCGCCAGTCCAGCAGCGTGTTGCCAGCGACTGCCAAAACCATCTCAGCAGCCTAGAGAGACCCTGCCGCTCCAGGTCTCCACCACAGCCCGGGCTCGCTCTTGATAACGCCCTCCAGTTCCAGTTTCAGCAGACGTTCGCTGAGTTGTTGAGG
>JAURGL010000215.1 GCA_030833825.1 Vulcanococcus sp. SFB_649D_100_25
GCGCGCGTATTCCTCTCTTAAACCCATTCGCCCATTCTCTCCTCGGTCGTTCGCGTTTCCATTCCCACCGCCGCCTTCGCTCGAGCGCTCGTCGTCGAACGACCACGACGCTCGCGCTCGCGCGCCTCTACTACGCGGCGGCCGAGATGCACCACGGCGAGGACGACGGACGCGAGGCGGCGCTCCTCGAGCAGGCGCTCCAGGTCTTCACCAACAAAAAGATCTCGACTGCTGCTGGTGGGCTGATCCGCACAGAAATCATCGAGCTGATCCAGCAGGCGGGCCGGATCCCAGGGGAGGGGATCCACCCAGGCCGCAAAGCGCTGGTCATTGAGCAGCACCTGCAGGAGGTGCTCCACATCCATATCGGCGTGCCGCCAGCGCCGCGCCTGGTCCTGGGTCGCCAGCAGCAGATCCCAGGCCGCATCGCTGAAGCGATCCGGGGTGCTGGTGAGGGTGTCAGGCCGCATGGGAGCGAGAGCTGAGCTCAATCAGTTCCACCTTGTAGCCGTCCGGGTCCTCAACGAAAGCAATCACGGTGGATCCGTTCTTCATCGGACCGGGCTCACGCACCACCCGGCCCCCCTTGCCGCGGATCTGGTCGCAGACCCCAACGATGTCGTCGACCCCGATGGCGATGTGGCCATAGCCACTGCCGATCTCGTAGCTGCTGGTGTCCCAGTTATGGGTGAGCTCCAGCACCGTGGTGTCACTCTCCTCTCCGTAGCCCACGAACGCGAGGGTGAAGCGACCGCCGGGATAGTCCTTACGGCGCAGCAGCCGCATCCC
>JAURGL010000216.1 GCA_030833825.1 Vulcanococcus sp. SFB_649D_100_25
CCCTATGGGGGTGTAGCTTAATGGTTAGAGCGACCTGCTTATAACGGGTTAGTCTGGGTTCAAGTCCCAGCATCCCTATTCGCTCCTTTAGCAATCTGGTGAATGCAGCGAACTCATAATTCGCCTGAGGCGTGTTCAATCCACGCAAGGAGCACCTAAGGAAGTGTGGCAGAGCGGTTTAATGCTGGGGATTGCTAATCCCTTGATACATGCTATAATGTATCCGTTGGTTCGAATCCAACCACTTCCGCCTCATTCCGAGATATCCAAGTGGTAAGGCAGCGGGTTTTGGTCCCGCCATTCCTAGGTTCGAATCCTAGTCTCGGAACCAGTTACTCTCTTAGCTCAGTGGATTAGAGCATCTGACTACGGATCAGAGGGTCGGGAGTTCGAATCTCTCCAGGCGCGCCATGGAGAAATTAGATGAAAAATATATCGTTCCTCGTGATAATGTTACTAAGCATGGCCGGACAAGGATTTGACAGAATAACTGGTGAGCCATTCGCCAGTAGATCAGAAGTAATTGGAACCAATGGGATGGTAGCTACCAGTCATCCATTAGCAACGCAAATAGGTCTCGATATTCTAAAGTCTGGAGGTAATGCAGTTGATGCTGCTATTGCTGCAAATATTGCGCTTGGCTTGATGGAGCCAACCGGTAACGGTATCGGTGGTGATTTATTTGCAATTGTTTGGGATGCTAAAACCAAAAAACTATATGGCTTAAACGCAAGCGGCCCCGCTCCACAAACTCTTACCATTGAATACTTTAAAGATAATA
>JAURGL010000217.1 GCA_030833825.1 Vulcanococcus sp. SFB_649D_100_25
TGGTGCTCGGCTACGGCGATGTGGGCAAGGGTTCCGCCCAGTCCCTCCGGGGCCTCGGTGCCACCGTGATGATTGCCGAGATCGATCCGATCTGCGCCCTGCAGGCCGCCATGGAGGGCTACCGCGTGGTGCGTCTCGATGACGTGGTCCGCGATGTGGACATCTTCGTGACCGCCACCGGCAACTTCCAGGTGATCCGCCACGAGCACCTGATCCAGATGAAGGATCAGGCGATTGTCTGCAACATCGGCCATTTCGACAACGAAATCGATGTGGCTTCTCTGAAGCAGTACGAGTGGGACGAAATCAAGCCCCAGGTCGACCACGTCATCTTCCCCGATGGCAAGAAGATCACCCTGTTGGCAAAAGGCCGTTTGGTCAACTTGGGTTGTGCCACCGGCCACCCCAGCTTCGTGATGAGCAATTCCTTCACCAACCAGGTGCTCGCTCAGATCGAGCTCTTCAC
Organism: Vulcanococcus sp. SFB_649D_100_25; assembly: GCA_030833825.1. Classification (GTDB taxonomy): domain Bacteria; phylum Cyanobacteriota; class Cyanobacteriia; order PCC-6307; family Cyanobiaceae; genus Vulcanococcus. Next base: position 467 of record JAURGL010000217.1, read on the forward strand.
CAAGGCTGATCAGTACGCCAAAGAGGTCTACGTGCTGCCCAAGCACCTCGATGAGATGGTGGCCCGCCTTCACCTCGAGAAGATCGGCGCCAAGCTCACCGAGCTCACCGCCGAGCAGGCCGCCTACATCAACGTGCCGGTTCAGGGTCCCTACAAGCTCGAGCACTACCGCTACTGAGGTAGCCCCTGAAACGCAGAAGCCCGGCCAGTGGCCGGGCTTTTTTATTTCAGAAGGGCACTTCCTCGTCGCTCGGGGCGCCGCCGCCGTAGCCACTGCCACCGAATCCATTCGTTTCAGCGTCACGCTTGGA
>JAURGL010000021.1 GCA_030833825.1 Vulcanococcus sp. SFB_649D_100_25
CAACGGCTTCGCCGCCCGACTGGTCGAGTTCCATCCCGAACGTCAGTACAGCTATCTCGCGCTGTGCGACGCCTTCGGCATCGCTCCGGCCCAGGTGGCTGCCGTGCTCGATCCGTTGGTGGAGCGGGGCCAGCGCGCCTTGGCTCCCCACCGGGAGACGTTGGCCGGCAAACGCCTCTTCCTGCTTCCCGATTCCCAGCTGGAGATCCCCCTGGCACGGTTCCTCAGCCGTGAGTGCGGTATGGAGCTGGTGGAGGTGGGCACCCCCTATCTCGATCGCCAGCTGATGGCTGAGGAGCTGGAGCTGTTGCCGGCCGGGACCCAGCTCAGCGAGGGCCAGCACGTGGAGAACCAACTGCTGCGGGTCCGCGAGCAGCGGCCGGACCTGGTGGTCTGCGGCCTGGGCCTGGCCAATCCCCTGGAGGCCGAAGGCATGGCCACGAAGTGGTCGATCGAGCTGGTGTTCAGCCCCATTCACGGCATCGATCAGGCCGCTGATCTGGCCGAGTTGTTCGCCCGTCCCCTGCGCCGCCGCTCCGCTCTTTCGTTCGCCTGAAGCCCTGAACCGATGGAACTCACCCTCTGGACCTACGAAGGCCCCCCGCACGTCGGGGCCATGCGGATCGCCTCCTCGATGGAGGGGGTGCACTACGTCCTGCATGCCCCCCAGGGCGACACCTACGCCGATCTGCTGTTCACGATGATCGAGCGGCGCGATAAGCGCCCGCCCGTGACCTACACCACCTTTCAAGCCCGAGACCTTGGCGGGTATACGGCCGAACTGGTGAAGCGCTCGATCGCCGATGCCGTGGCCCGTTTTGAGCCGGAGGCCCTGTTGGTGGGCGAGAGCTGCACCGCTGAGCTGATCCAGGACCAGCCGGGTGCCCTGGCCGCCGGCATGGACCTCGGAGGCATCCCGATCGTGAATCTGGAGCTGCCCGCTTACTCCAAGAAGGAGAACTGGGGGGCTGCCGAGACCTTCTATCAACTGGTGCGAGGTCTGCTCAAAGCGGAGCTGCCGCCCCCTGGGGCCCCCAAGCCCGACCCCGCTCGTTGGCGCAGCGAGGGTCGGCGCCCGAGGGTCAACCTCCTGGGGCCATCCCTGCTGGGTTTCCGCTGCCGCGACGACATCCGCGAGATCACCTCGCTCCTGGCCGGATACGGCATTGATGTGTCGGTGGTGGCGCCCCTTGGGGCCCGTCCTGCCGATCTCCTGCGGATCCCCGCGGCCGACGCGAATCTCTGCCTGTACCCAGAGGTGGCCGGCAGCCTTTGCAGCTGGCTGGAGCGCCAGTTCGGGATGGCCTGCGTCCGCACAGTCCCGATCGGGATCGGCGCCACGGTGACCTTCCTGCGGGAGCTGCACGGGGTCCTCGATCTGGAGCTGCCCGCCGAGCTGGAGCCGGGGGCTGATGGCGTGTGTGAGGCGGAGCGCCGTTCACGGCTGCCCTGGTATTCGCGTTCGGTGGATTCCACCTACCTCACCGGTAAACGGGTCTTCGTCTTCGGGGATGCCTCCCACGCCATCGCTGCTGCCCGCATCGCCAGCCGCGAACTGGGCTTTCAGGTGGTGGGCCTGGGCAGCTACAGCCGCGAGATGGCCCGCGAGGTCCGCGCCGCCGCTGCGGAACTTGGCCTGGAGGCCCTGATCAGCGACGACTACCTCGCCGTGGAGGCCGCCATCGCCGAGGCGGCTCCCGAGCTGGTGCTGGGGACCCAGATGGAACGCCACAGTGCCAAGCGGTTGGGGATCCCCTGCGCGGTGATCAGCACCCCGCTGCATGTCCAGGATGTCCCGGCCCGCTATGCCCCGCAGATGGGCTGGGAGGGGGCCAATGTGATCTTCGATTCCTGGGTGCACCCGCTGATGATGGGTCTGGAGGAACACCTGATCGGGATGTTCCGGCACGACTTCGAGTTCGTGGATGGTCACCGCAGTCACCTGGGGGATGGCGCCCCAGCAGCCCCCAGTGACGCCGCCCCAGTCCCCGCAGCTGCCGTGGCCGCTGGCCTCAGCTGGAGTGCCGAGGGTGAGGCGGAGCTGGCCAAGATCCCCTTCTTTGTGCGAGGCAAGGTGCGCAAGAACACCGAGGCCTATGCGCGTGAACGGGGTTTGGCTGTGATTGACAGCGAAGCCCTCTATGAGGCCAAGGCTCATTTCAGTCACTGAGCCTCGGCTGGATTGATGTTCTGAATTGACCTGCAGGAATTGAGTATTCCTACTCAGGCGATTTGTGTGCAGATGCACACGCCCTTGGGATTCATGTTTCGCTTTGCACGATGTCTTTGTGCACTGAGCTCCTGCAGGCCTTGGATGGAGGAACGGACACACTCCCTATGACAACCACGCTCACGCGCCCCGATGGTGAGGGCAGTGTTCAGGTTCATCAGGACCCTTCAGTTCACATTGAAGAGGGTGCTCTGGTGATTGCCGTTTACGGCAAAGGAGGGATCGGCAAGAGCACCACCAGCTCCAACCTGTCGGCGGCCTTTTCCAAGCTCGGCAAACGGGTCCTGCAGATCGGATGCGATCCCAAGCACGACAGCACCTTCACGCTCACCAAGCAGATGGTGCCGACGGTGATCGACATTCTTGAGACCGTCGATTTCCACACCGAGGAGCTGCGCCCCGAAGATTTCGTTTTCGAGGGATTCAACGGAGTGCAGTGCGTGGAATCCGGCGGCCCCCCGGCCGGCACCGGCTGCGGCGGTTATGTCACCGGTCAGACGGTGAAGCTGCTCAAGGAACACCACCTGCTGGAAGACACCGATGTGGTGATCTTCGATGTCCTCGGAGATGTGGTCTGTGGCGGTTTCGCTGCCCCGCTGCAGCACGCCCACTATTGCCTGATTGTGACGGCCAACGATTTCGATTCGATCTTTGCGATGAATCGGATCATTGCCGCTATCCAGGCGAAGGCCAAGAACTACAAAGTACGCCTCGGCGGGGTGGTGGCCAACCGCTCGAAGGACACCGATCAGATTGATCGCTTTAACGAGCGGGTGGGGATGAAGACCATGGCCCACTTCCCCGACCTCGATGCGATCCGTCGCTCGCGCCTGAAGAAGTGCACGATCTTCGAGATGGAAGCCACCCCCGAGGTCGAGGCCGTGCAGAACGAATATCTGCGCCTGGCCCAATCGATGCTCGACAGTGTGGAGCCCCTGGAAGCCGAGTCCCTCAAGGATCGCGAGATCTTCGATTTGCTGGGCTTCGACTGATCCCTCGTTGGCTGTTCGCCTTTGGCCCACCCTCAGTCGAGGGTGGGCCTTTTTTTAGGCCCGCTCTGGCTTCAGGCCAGCCCCACCAGCTTCATGGATTCCTCCCAAACGCCTTGGGCGGTCTCGGGATTGCTGGCCTTGTCAGAGAGCTCCTGGCTGAATTGCTTGCCTCCCTGCTTCTGCCGGTTACCCCAGCTCCAGTGCACCCCGGAGATCCCGAAGTCGGGATCGGCGACCACTTGGGCCACCCGCTCACCCGCCAGGGCCTGGCTGACGTAGCCCCCTGTGATGTTCTTCTGGAACCAGGGGAAGATTTTCTGGAAGGCCCGCGGGGTGTTGCGGAACAGGGGGGTATCGGCGACGCAGCCGGGGTAGAGGGAACTGAAGACGATCCCGGTGGAGCTGTGCAGCCGGCGATGCAGCTCCTGGGTGGTGATCATGTTGCAGAGCTTGCTGTCCTTGTAGGCCTTGCCGGGCTTGAAGGGCTTGCTGTTGGCCATGGAGATGGGTGCTTTGAACCCGGCCTTGAAGCCGCTGAGATCCCCCAGATCGGCGGGGGCAGGGATGGGGATCTTGCCGCCCAGTTCTTTGGAGTTGGCTGTCACCGTGCCCAGGATCACGACACGGCGTGAGGGGTGGCTGGAGGCCTGCAGTTGCGGCAGCAGCAGCTGGATCAAAAGGAAGTGGCCCAGATGGTTGGTGGCCATGGACAGCTCGTACCCCTGGGGCGAGCGCTCGGGTTCCTTCAGACGGGGCTTGTAGACGGCCGCGTTGATCACCAGGGCATCGAGAGCGAAACCCAGAGAGTCCACCAGGGTTTCAACTCCGACCCGCACACTTTCCAGATCACCGAGGTCCATGCGGATGTGATGAAGCCGCTCGCGGGGGATTCCAAGGGAATCGGCGGCGGCACCGGCACGCACGGGATCCCGGTTGGCGGTCACCACGGTCCAGCCGCGATCGATGAGGGCCTTCACCGCGTTGAGGCCCACACCAGAGGTGGTCCCGGTGATCAGGACCGCTGGGCTCTTGCTGCTGGATGTGGTCACACTGCTGCCGGCCATAGGCCCGAACTTGCCGCGCAACAACCTAGGGACTGGCCTACGGGTTCACGGCCGGCTTGCTGGGCTGCTCAACAGTTGGAAATGGGCTCTGAGCCTTGGGGGCAATCTGCTTCCAAACCACCCGCAGACGGTTCGGGGCGATCCATTGATCCTGCTCCTGGATCAGCTGCTGTTCTCCACCGATGCGGAACAGGCTGTCAAAGCGGTGCTGCGCCTTCAGCAGCTTGGCTTTCTGGATCTCAAGAACGGCGCTGATTTCCCCGTAGCGATCAAGCCGCTCCTGATAGGCACCGGCCAGACGGACCAGGCTCACCGTGGCCAGCAGGCCGAGACCCACTTTGAGGGTGAGGCCGATCCCTCCGCAGAGCAGTTCCTGGGATGGGCTGGAGACCCGCAGCCCGGAGGTCCCCTCGACGACGCTCAGCTCAGCCTGAGCTTCCTGGGGGCGGTTTGCGTCCCGCGGGCTAGGCGCTGAAGAAACCTCCCTCTCGAGGGCTTGGAGGCCGCGGCTGGAGCGTCTGCCGCTGGTCCTGGTGCCGGCTCGGTTTGCTGATCGCCGCTGCGATTGCTGGGCAGACCGAGAGGGGCTCAAGGGTCGAGAACAGGTGTGGGGGTTACGCCCGCTTCTAGCAGGTCGCAACCCCGCTGCCAAGGGGATCAGGCGCGATAGAGGCTGGCGGCCAGACGCACCGCAAGGACGCCGGCGTGGGCGGCAACCACCAGGGCGATCAGCACTTCAGCCTGGGTCAGGGACATGACCGGATAGACAAACTCTCAGCCATTTTCATGCAACTGCGGCTGGGGGCCAGTCGTTGGGCTGCTCCTGTCACAGCTCGACACCGCTTGCAGGCTTGTGCTCGCTACGGTCGGCGTTGCTTTGCCGTCTGGCGTTGACCCCTGTAGCCCGACCGGATGCCCCGGTGGAGATCAGCGCCCAGCAGGTGCTTGAACAGAGCCTGGAGCCGCTCCAGCCCTGGTACGCCCTCGAGCCCGAGCCATTGCTCCAGGCCAGCGGCACTCTGGAGCTCTCCTTCGACTGGCCCAGGGAGCCGGAGGATCCCCGCGAGCTCTCGGAGATCCCTGAGCTGCGTTTGTGGAGCCTGCGGGCGGACGCCCTCTGCCCATGGCTGCCCCTGCTCCTGGAGCGCAGCAGCGGACAGCTGGCGAGGCATGTGGCGATGCTTTTGCCCCATCACTTCAGCCGCACGGAGGGGCTTCGCTTTGCCCCCGACAGCCTTGAGCTTTGGATGACCCACCGTCTGTTTCTGCTGGACCACTGGTCCCGCGGCTACGGGCTCAACTGCCGGGGCAACCTCGAGCAGATGGCTGCCGTCCTGGGCTTTGAGCTCGACAGCAGCTTCTGGCGCGGCGACGCCTAGATCAGCAGCAGGATGGCCCGCCGTCCGACGTCGATCGCCAGGACGGCGCAGAGCAGCCGGATCATCCACACCAGTTGGGCTTCCCCGAAGCGTTGCAGGCGGGATGCGGACCACTGGGCCGCCGCCGCTGCCGTCAGGCCCAGGACCAAACCCATGCTGGTGTTGGCCCGCCCATCGCTGAGGAAGGTGAAGGACGCCACCGTCGCGGAGGCGCAGACCGCCATGGTGCTGAGCCGGATCGCCTGATACACCCCGATCCGTAGCCCGCGCACCATCAGGGGAACCATCACCAGGCCCCCACCCACCCCCAGCAGTCCGCTGGACCAGCCCGCCACCAGGCCAACCCCGCTCAGCCCAGGCAGGGGCAGGGATCGGTTCGGATCCTCGAGTCCCACCTGTTTGGGGCTGATCACCAGGGTCAGCAAGCCGTACATCAGGGACTGGAGGGCCAGCAGCTGCCATCCCTCCAGAGCGTTGCCGGCTCGGCTGAAGAGCAGCCCACCAGCCACTGCCCCCGCCACGATCGACGCCACCGCAGACCATGGCAGCGTCCGGCTGCGCAGATGGGTGAGGCTGCCGGCCATGGTGGTCGGCATGATCGCCAGGGTGCTGGTGGCCAAGGCCTGGTGTGGTGGGAGCCCCAGCCAGAGCAGCAGGGGCGAGAAGATCAAGCCACCGCCAATGCCCAGCAATCCCGACAGCAGGCCGGCCAAGATGCCGAGAGGCAGCAGGGGAAGAAGGTCCCAGGCCATGGCAGCTGGTGGGCTTAAGACTCCCCAGCATCCCTAATCGCCCGGAGGGCCTCCGATGAGTTGGCGTTGGATCCCTCCTCTCTCGGCCGATGGGGCCACCCAGATGGCCATCGACCGCTGGATGCTCCAACAACAGAGCGATGGGGCCGCTGCTGGCTGTGTGCGGCTCTACCGCTGGAGCCGCCCCACCCTGTCCCTAGGGCGGCATCAACGGCAGATTGAGCCCCAATGGCTGCGGCTGCACGATCGCGGCGAGCTGGATCTGGTGCGGCGCCCCAGCGGTGGTCGCGCCGTGCTCCATGCCGGTGAGATCACCTATGCCCTGGCCTGTCGTCCCGCCTCAGCCCGTCGCCTGACGGCCTATGGCGAAGCCTGCCACTGGTTGCAGGAGGCCTTCGCGGCCGTTGGCATGCCCCTGGAGTTCGGCCAGATCAGGGCCAGCCAGGCGGCCCAGCGGGGGAACTGTTTCGCCAGCGGTACGGCCGCCGATCTGGTGCACAGCGATGGACAGAAACGGATCGGGAGCGCTCAGCTGTGGCAGGGTCCCTGCCTGCTGCAGCACGGCAGTGTCCTGTTGGCCCCCCCGCAGGATCTCTGGCGGGCGGTGTTCCATGGGGACCCGCCGCATCTGCCGGAGCTCCCCGTTGACCCCAACGCTCTGGAGGCCCTGCTGCATCAGGCCGCCCAGGACCACCTGTGCGGCGGCTCCCTCCTTGAACAGCCCCTCTCAGCCCAGGAGTGGTTGGCGATCCAGGCTCTTCGGGACCCTCAGGGTTCGGGATTGGACTGAATCGCCCGGGCCACCGGGGGCAACATCATCCCCAGCGGGTACACCCCCTGGCGCCGGGCCGCATCAAGAATCGGGGCCGGCAGGCGCACCCCCAGCTGTTTGAGCACCCGCTCGGCCAGTTCAGGGCGCTCCAGGGTCCCGCTGGGTAACCCTGCAGGGCCGAGAACCAGCAGACGATTCACCTCCGGTTGATCCAATTGCAGGATCGCCTCCCAGAGCGGGGCCCCTTCACGGATCGCCGGGAGCTGCTCAAGGGGCTGCAGATGGTCCTTCACCTGCTCCTCGTCCCAGCGCTGCACCGGCAGGGATTGCAGGGGTGCATCGTCGATGAAGCCCTTCCAGCGGCCCTGCTCGCACACCAGGAGCCAGTCCGGGAGCCCTTTGCTGTCATCAACACGGATGCGGCTGAGCTCCCGCAGGGAGCTGCTGGCCTCCAGGACCCGGAATCGCCGTTGAGCTGCATCCTTCACCGTCAGCTCCCGCAGGACGGTCTGCAGGGACAGGAGCTGGCTCTGGTTGCGCGCGGCCCCCAGGCCAAACCAGCCCAGCAGCATCAGCCAGACCCCAGGCACCCCTGCGCCGCGTAGCAGCAGCAGGGTCCCGAGGCCAATGGCAAACAGCGACAGGGCTCTGCCACTGACCAGGGCCACTTGGATGCCCTTGCGCTGGCTGCCGGTCCACTGCCACACCAGCGACTTGAGGATCAGGCCGCCATCGAGGGGGAGACCAGGTAAGAGGTTGAACAGGGCCAGGATCAGATTGAGTCCCCCCAGTTCGGCCACCATGGCCCCCAGCAGGGGGGAGATGTGGCTGGCGCCGTGGCTGCCGCTCAGCAGAAGCGCCGCCAGGATCAGGCTCACCAGGGGGCCGGCGGCCGCCACCATCAGAGAGCCAAGGGCGGTGGAGCACTCCCGCTCCACACTCGCCACCCCACCCAGCAGGAAAAGGGTGATGCTGCGGACCTTCACGCCCTGTCGCAGGGCCACCAGGGAGTGCCCGAGCTCGTGGAGCAACACCGAGACAAACAGCAGCAGTGCTGTCGCCAGCCCCACGGCCCAAAGCAGGGGTTCAGCCGTGCTCTGGGCGAACTGCTGGCTGTACTGCTGCTGGAAAGCGACCGTGGCCAGTCCCAGGATCAGAAACCAGCTTGGGTGAATCCGTAAGGGGATGCCCTTGATGCGCAGCAGCTGCCAGCCTTCCCCCACGCCCTCGCCTCCATTGCCCCGATCCTAGAAAGGATGGGCTTCAAGGGGCCACGGCATGGCGGCGAGTGCTCTTCCAGCTGAGAACAAGCGCCCCTGGCTCAAGGTGTGTGGTTTGCGGCAGGTGGACCAGGCCGCTCATATCGCTGCCGCAGGGGCGGATGCAATCGGGGTGATCGCCGTGCCGGGCTCGCCGCGCTGGTTGGCGCCAGGGGATCGCCCAGCCCTGTTCTCCGCGGTCGCCCAATCCGCCCCGGGCTGCCTGGGCGTCCTTGTGGTGGCGGATCCTCAGGATGTCGACCTCCCCCACCTGAGCCCCCTGTCCGGTCACCAGGTGCTGCAGCTGCACGGCAGTGAGACCCCCGAGCGTTGCGCTGAGCTGCGCCGGTCCCTCGGCCCTGAGCTGGGCCTGTGGAAGGCACTCCGGATCCGGTCCCCGGAGGATCTGGAGCAGGCCAGCCTCTATGCGGAGGTGGTGGACGCCCTGCTGCTGGATGCCTGGGTGCCCGATCAGCTCGGGGGTACCGGACATCGCATCCCTGTGGAGTGGCTGACCGCGTTTCGACCGTCGTTGCCATGGTGGTTGGCCGGCGGACTCAATCCTGAGCGGGTCGCCCCCGCCCTGATGGCCCTGGCCGATGCCCCCCCGGCGGGCCTTGATGTCTCCAGCGGTGTGGAGACCGCTCCCGGTGTGAAGGACCTCCAACGTGTCGCCCAGTTGCTGGCCGCCGTGGCCCCGTTCCGCCAGGATCACTGCATCTGATCCACCCGTCGATGCCCTCCCGGAGAGCTGTCCAGCTGCTGGCTTGTCTGCCCTTGCTGTCGAGCGCTGTGGTCTCCGTTCCTGCTCAGGGACAGGACCTGGTGGGGTGCCGACTGGTGGAGGCCACGTTGCAGTGCGTGCCCGGGGTGGACGAAACCCCCCAGCTGCAGATCCAGCAGATGCAACAGCAGATCTCCACGGACATCCAGTTGGAGGGCGTTGTGCAGCAGCGCATCGATGGCCTCCAGCAGCTCGTGCTGGCTGGAAATGCCGCTGTGGGAGCTGCCCTCACCGCCACGGCTGTGGCCGATGCACAGGCGGCCCTGCCGTCAGCTAACTACCACTGGTATCGGATCAAGCCCGGCCAGCGCACTTGGGTCCTGATCGAAGGTGCCAATGGCACCACCTATGTGCCTGCCCCCGTTGATATTGGGCAGAACATCATGGTGGTGGCCGTTGTGAAGCAGAACGGTCAGGTGCAGCGTGTTGCCTCGCAGCCCCTTGGTCCCGTACAGCCCTGAGGGCAGGGCTGTAGCAGGGCTCAGTTGATCAACAGGGACTCCTGCTGCTTGACGAGCTCGAAGAACTCAGCCTTGAGGCTGGGGTCGTGGCGGAAATCTCCGCGGACGATGGAGTTCACCATGCTGGTCTGGGGTTCTTTGACCCCGCGCCACTTCATGCAGTAGTGCTGTGCCTTGACCAGGATCGCCAGTCCCTGCGGTTCGCAGAGGCGTTCGATCTCGTCGGCAAGGATCATCACAGCCTCTTCCTGGATGTGGGGCCGTGAGAACACCCAGTCGGCCACCCGGGAAAACTTGGACAGGCCGATCACCCGTTCGCCGGGCTTGATCCCGATCCAGCAGTTGCCGAGGATCGGCACCAGGTGGTGGGAGCAGGCCGACCGGACACTGATGGGCCCAACGGTGTAGATCTCGTCGAGCTTTTTGACGTTCGGGAAGCTGGCGATCTTCGGCTGTTCGTGATAGCGACCCTTAAACACCTCATGCAGGTACATGCGCGCCACGCGCTCTGCGGTTTCTTCGGTGTTGTGGTCGTTATCGATGTCGATCACGAGGCTGCGCAGCAGCTCACGCACCTTGCCGGCCACCTCGATTTCCAGCTGCTCGAGTTCCCCCTCGTTCAGGTGGTCAGCGATGTTGTCGTTTGCGAGAAACGGCACACCGGCGTTCTCGAGTCGCTCACGGATGCGCCGGCTGACGGGGGTCAGTTGACCGGTGATGCTCGAGGGCAGGGTTGAAGTCATGAACAGATCCCGGGCAGCGTTCAAAGAACGCCCGCAGCGGGCATAAGGGTGAGATCCTCCACCACTTGGGAGGAGGGTTGCTGGGCGAGAGACAAGAGAGTCTCAGCCACACGCTCTGGGGTGAGCATGGCACGGCGGTCAAAGGAACTGTGGACCGTTTCCGTGTCCCACAGAGGCGTATTAACCGCACCAAGGGTGAGGGTTGAAACGCGAATGCCATGGGCCCGTTCCTCCTCGGCCAGGCACCGGCTCAAGCTGGCCAGGGCGGCTTTGCTCGTGCAGTAGGCCCCCCAGTCGGGGAAGGCATGGCGGGCAGCGTGACTGCTGATGTTGATGATCTGTCCGCCTCCCTGGCGCAGGGCCGGAAGGGTGGCTTGGCACACCTGCAGCACGCTGGTCACGTTGAGCTGCATCAGCCACTGCCAACGTTCCAGGCTCATCTCCGCCAGGCCGCCCGTGTAGGCGGCCCCAGCGTTGTTGATCACCAGGGATGGCCGCAGGCCTCGGCCAAGGAGCTCAGCCAGCTTCGGGGCGATGCTGGCTGCGTCAGAGAGGTCGATGCAGCTGGTCTCCACCCGGCAGCTGCTGCTGCGCAACTCCTGGGCGAGGGCCTCTAGCTCATTGGCTGAGCGCGCCAGAAGCAGGAGCTGGTACCCGTGACTGGCAAACAGGCGGGCCGTCGCGGCGCCGATGCCCCGGGAGGCCCCCGTGATCAGGACCACAGGGGGGTCGGCGTGGCTGGGCCTGGTGGACGAAGGGCTCAAATGTTCGCTGGCCCCCAGGGGAGCCCGTAAGTCTGAAGCAAACCTTAAGAGCTGAGGCTGGCGTCCTGGGCCCCGGATTCCAGGAAGCGGCCCATGCGCCGGAACTTGGCGTAGCGCTGTTCCACCAGGGCTTCCTCGCTCAAGGCCTTCAGGGCGGCCAGCTGCTGAAGGAGGGCCCCTTTGAGGTTCTCGGCTGCTTGCCGCGGTGCCCAGTGGTTGCCGCCTGAGGGCTCGGGGATGATCTCGTCGATGATCCCCAGCTTCAGCAGGTCAGGAGCGGTGATCTTCAGGGCTTCGGCGGCCACGGGGGCCTTGCCGGCATCGCGCCAAAGGATGGAGGCACAGGCTTCCGGGCTGGCCACGGTGTAAACGCTGTGCTGGAACATCAGCAGGCGATCGGCGACCCCGATCCCGAGGGCGCCCCCGGAGCCACCTTCTCCGATCACGGTGGCCAGGATCGGGACCCGCAGTCGGAACATCTCCCTCAGGTTCACGGCGATGGCTTCCCCCTGCCCCTGCTCTTCGGCCAGCAGTCCGGCGTAGGCCCCCGGGGTGTCGATAAAGCTGAGGATCGGCAGGCGGAAACGATCCGCGTGCTCCATCAGGCGCATGGCCTTGCGGTAGCCGCCCGGGGAGGCCATGCCGAAGTTGCGGGCCACGTTCTCCTTGGTGTCACGGCCCTTCTGGTGCCCCAGCAGCACCACCCCCTGATCGCCGATCCGGCCGACGCCCCCGACCAGGGCCTGATCGTCGCTGCCGCGCCGGTCCCCGTGGAGCTCAATGAATTCGTCGGTGAGGACCTGGATGTAATCCAGGGTGCTGGGCCGCTGGGGGTGGCGGGCTACCTGGATCTTCTGGGCTGGGGTGAGGTTGCTGAAGATCTCCTCGCGGCGCCGGGCCGCGAGGGTCTCCAATTGCAGGAGCTGCTGGCTGACGTCCACCTCCGAGTCCTTCGCCAGCTGGCGGATCTGCTCGATCTGCTCCTCAAGCTCCACCAGGGGCTTCTCGAACTCGAGCAGGGGACGACGGGCCATGGCAGCGAGGTGGGGGCGGGAGCGTGGGGCGACTCTGGAGGGGCGGAACCGGCGGCCTTAGGCCGCAGCGAGTTCAAGGCCTGAGTTGTCGGAGCTGCTGCGGGCGCTGCCAAGACCGATCGCGCGGAACCCGTGGCGCAGTGAGGCTTCGCCGATCAGCTCCATGTTCGCGAGGGAGATGTTGTTGCGACCCCAGCTGAAGTTTGTGTGGATTCCCTCAAATTCCAGCAGCATTGCCTCGGCAAAGCAAGCGAAGAGCTGGCGTTTGGGGTTTTCCATCTCCGCCACTTCCATCATCTGCCAGCCGATGTCCTGCCAGAACTCGACGATTCCACCCTTCAGGACGTGCACGCCATGGCCGGCAACCTTGGCGTCGAGGTTCTTGGGATAGCCCCCGTCGATCATCAGGCAGGGCTTCTTGAGGGAGGCCGTGTCGATCTCCAGGCTCTGGGGCAGGCTGGCCACCCAGACCACCACATCGGCCTCCGGCAGGGCCTCCTCCAGGGCGAGGATCCGCCCCTCCCCGAGGCTCTGCTGCAGGTCAATCAGCGGCTGCGGCCGGCGGGCCACCAGCAGCAGTTCCCCCACGCCGCGGCGCTGCAGCCAGCGGCAGACGGCACTGCCGATGTCGCCGGTGGCGCCGACCACCGCCACGGTGGCCCGCTTCAGATCGATCCCCAGGCGCGGGGCTTCCGTTTCCACCTGCTGACAGATCACCCAGGCGGTGTGGGTGTTGCCCGTGGTGAAGCGTTCCCACTCGAGGGTCGTATTGCGGATCTGCTGGAACTTCGAGAGGTCGTAGTTCTCGAAAATGATCGAGGTGAAGCCCCCCAGGGCGGTCACGTTGATCCCGTTCTTCTGGGCCAGCTCCATGGCGTTCTGAACCTTGCGCGTCGCCGTCTTGAAGCGGCTCAGCATCTCGGGGACGAAACAGGAGTCGATGTAGGTGCCCTGGATGGTCTTCCCGGTTTTGCTGGTGACCTCAAAGGTCTCGAGCAGCTGGGGTGGGGCAGAACACCAGGAGAGCAGATCGGCCTCAGCCATCTCCTCGAGCCCCAGATCGCGGGCCTTTTCCTGGGCCTGCGCAAAGCTGCTGGAGTGACCGATCAGACCAAACATGCGTGGGAGCTCTCCTGGTTACACACCGGCCAAGAAGACACCTGATTAAAGGGCAGCGCCGGGCTCTTCAATCAGGGGAGATCAGCCGACCAGGGCTGCTGCCGCCATGCGGGCGATCTCGCGGGTGCTGAATCCGATCTCCGTCAGCGCTTCCTGGTAGGCGATCAGGAAATCCTCGATGAGGTCTTCCTTGTCCATGTGCAGGACGGCGGCATCGTTGGCCACCTGGTCGAGCATGCGGCGGATCAGGGGCAGGTTGTCCCGGTTGGCTTGCTCGAGTTCCTCGCGGCAGCTCTCGAGGTTGGCCTTGAGCCAGACCTCGCCGTAGTTCAGGTGGGTGTACTCATCCTTGACCACGCCTTCGGTGATCTTGCGGGCGAAGGGGTCAGCGACAGGGATATAAATGTGATAGGCCGAGATTGCGAAGGCTTCGATCAGGATTGCTTGGATCAGCAGGCAGGTCACCACCTTGCCTTCGGCAAGCGCCTTCTGGAAGTTGCCGTGCAGGGGGGAGAAGAACTCCTTGGCAAAAGGCATGTCGGCGGTGACACCGAGGTTGTTGGCACAGGCGGTGAAGCCCTTCATGTGCTTGAGCTCCATCCGGGCGAGCTTGGTGAGCTCATCCGCCTGATCAGGCAGGAGGGTCCCGATCGAGATGTAGTTGTCGTGGGCCTCCTGCTCGCCCTCGATCACGATCGCGTTGATCCGGCTGTAGGCGTCCTTGTAGGCCTCGGTGGTGAAGTCGGGCAGGTTGGCTGCTGCTGCGCAGAGGTCCGGGGCTTCAAGGGTCGCCATGGCTACCTGGTACACATCGCAATGGAATCGACTGTAACCATCTCAACCCGCTTGAGATGGGCTTTGGCAGCTTTTGCCCACCAATAGCCGCCTCGTTGCGCCCGAATCGCCCCCTGGTTGCGCGCTGGCTGATCGGTCACTGGGCCCTGCATCAGGGCTGGAACGAAGGCCAGTCGCTCTGGAGCAGGCCACGGAAGAGCGAGACCCAGCCCTCCTGAAGGCGTTGATGCAGGGCGGCTCCGAGTTCGCCGCTCGCATCAGAGGCATCCCCGATGACCCCTGAATGACTGAGATCGCGGGTGAGCCAGGCTGTGGGTACGGCCCCTTCCAGGCTCCAGCCCGGTGGTGGCATCCGCTGCCCATACCCGTCTCTGGGGCGTGAGGGACCCACCTGATCCGGCGCGAGGTGCAGCATCAGGCTGGTTTCTGCGAGCCCGGCATGGAGGCCGTGATGGCGCTCCGGCTCGGGCAGCAGGTCCATCACTCCCTCGGGCCCACTCCAGAGGAAGCACGGCAACACCGCCATCCCCGGACGCGCTGCCCGCAGCTGCCGGGCCGCCACCTGCAGCAGGGCGATCTGCCCGCCATGGGCGTTGAACAGCACGAGACGCTGAAAGCCTGCATCGGCGAGCTGTTCCCCCACCGACTGAACCAGGCTCAGAAGGGTGCTGGCTGACAAGGTGAGGGTGCCCGGGGACCCCAGGTGCTCCGGGGAGAAGCCCAGCTGTTGGGGGGGTAGGCGCCAGATCGGCAGCTCAGGGTCGAGCTGCGCGAGGACCGCATCAAGCAGGCGATCGGCGAACAGGGCATCGGTCCCGAGGGGCAGTTGGGGGCCGTGCTGCTCAAAGGCGCCGAAGGGCCAGACCACGGTGCTCCCGGGCTGCTGCGCCACCGCCTCGAACGTTGGCCACTGCAGGCGTTCCAGACGCCGTTCGCCCAGGGGCCGCGGGGATCGGTCTTCCTCACTCATTGGCGCTGCCTGGTCCATCGAGGGGCCTCCCTACAGTGTGGCGCTGTGCGTCTTTGCTTGGTCATGGCCGGTTCCGGCACTCCCCAGCCCCCCCAGCCCTCCCCCAAGCAGCAACCCACCTCTGCGCGTCCCGTGCCGCCTGCACCGCAGCGTCCGTCCGTGTCACCGCCGCCGGTTCGCAAGCCTCCCCAGGTTCTGCAGATCAATAAAAAAGAAGAGCAGCTCCGCTTGGAGCGGGAGGCCGCTGAAGCCCGTGCCGCCGCTGAAGCTGCGGCCCAACGGGCCACGGAACTGGAGAACGCCGCCCGCCAAGCACGCGGCGAAGAGCCCCTGGCTCCCCAGCGTCCCGCTGCACCGCGCCCTGTGGCGGCAGCCGACGACGAGCTGTTCGACATGAGCGGCTTCGAGGGGCTGACCATGGCCGATCTGCTCGGGCCCGATGACCGCAACAAGGCTCGCCGCAGCGGTGGGGGCTCCCGTATGGCGGCTCCTCAGGCTCAGCCCGCCGTGTCCGTGCCGGCTCGCTCTGTCGATGACTTCGACTTCGACGAAGAGGCCTTCCTGGCAGCCCTCGACGAGCAGGAGTTCGTGGGCACCACCGGTGAAGTGGTCTCCGGAACGGTGATTGGCCTTGAGAGCGATGGGGTCTACATCGATATCGGCGGGAAGGCCCCAGGCTTCATGCCCAAGAAGGAAGCTGGCCTTGGGGTGATCACGAACCTCAAGGAACGCTTCCCCAAGGGTTTGCCGGTGGAAGTGCTGGTGACCGGAGACCAGAACGCCGACGGCATGGTCACCGTGAGCGCCCGGGCTCTGGCGCTTCGTCAGAGCTGGGAGAAGGTCCGCGCCCTCGAGAAGGAAGGCAAGGTCCTCCAAGTCAAGGTCAATGGCTTCAACCGCGGCGGGATCACCTGCGACGTGGAAGGTCTGCGCGGCTTTGTGCCCCGCTCCCAGCTCCAGGAGGGTGAGAACCATGAGGCCCTCGTCGGTAAGACCCTTGGGGTGGCCTTCCTGGAGGTGAATCCTGAGACCCGCAAGTTGGTGCTTTCGGAAAAGAAAGCCGCCACCGCCGCCCTGTTCCAGAACCTGGAGGTGGGTCAGCTCGTGGAAGGTCAGGTGGTGTCGGTGAAGCCCTATGGACTGTTCGTCGATCTCGGCGGCATCAGTGGACTGCTCCATCAGTCGGTGATCACCGGCGGCCAGATGCGGGATCTGCGCGAGGTGTTTGACCAGGGAGATCGGGTCAAGGCGTTGATCACGGAACTCGATCCGGGCCGCGGACGCATCGCCCTCAATACCGCCCTGCTGGAGGGGCAGCCCGGAGAACTGTTGATCGAGCGCGACAAGGTGATGGCGGAAGCCGCCGATCGCGCCAACAGGGCTCGTAACGTGCTGCGTCAGCAGGAACAGAGCGCCGGATGATCCAGGCCACCGAGCAGGCGCCAGCGGCACTCATCCAGGCGGACTGGGAACTCGACTACTACTCCAGGCCAATCCTTGAGGAGGACGGGAAAAAACGTTGGGAGCTGTTGATCTGCAGTTCCCAGCAGGGCACCACCGCTGGGCGCTCCTTTCGCTGGGTGCTC
>JAURGL010000218.1 GCA_030833825.1 Vulcanococcus sp. SFB_649D_100_25
AAGCCGCCTCATTAATAAAGACAGGCCAGTGGGCCTCGGCAGGAAAACCCAGGGTCTGCGGGTCGAAGCGCCATTCAGCCGGGCAGTCCTGGCCGCCGGGCTGCCAAAAGAGGGCCTGCCCGACCTGCAGCGGCCTCCAGTCCTGACGTTCGAGGGCCGGGTGCACACAGGCGATGGCCTCGCCGGCCGCGTCCCGGGGCAAATCGACACTGCCGCAATGGCGATAGACCTGAAGGCCCGCGGGCAGGCGCAGCTCCCCGGCGGCCGCCTCGGCCGAGACCGCGAAGACCGCCTCGAGCGCCAGCTGGGTTTGTCGCAGGATTGGCGCACTGAGTAGCCCTTGGGCCACAGGCCCCACCTCGATCACCAGGCCGCAGGGCCAACGCTCCACCAAAAAACCCGTCTGGGCAGCATCGGCCTCGTGCAGATAGATCGGTAGCCCCAGCCGAGCCTGAACACCAGCCGCCAGGGCGAGATCGGCGGGACGCCGTCCATAGACCACCAGTGAATTGCCCATGCCGCTGGTGGTGCTGTGCAGGTCAATCGCGACCGCACAGGGATTCGCGCCCGTCGGGGCGAACTGGGCCAGCAGCTCCCTGGCACGCTGCAGCTCCAAGGGCTGCTGGGTGAGATCGGCCAGCAGCTCGGGGGCAAAACAGCGGTTGAGATCGCGGTCGATGTAACGGCGATTGGCCGCATGGGCCGCCGGATTACCGAGGACCAGCTGCACAGGCAGCCCAGCGCAGTCGAGGTCCCG
>JAURGL010000219.1 GCA_030833825.1 Vulcanococcus sp. SFB_649D_100_25
AGATCGCGTAGGACTGCATGAACCCATTGTTGTCAGCAGAAAACACCAGATTGGCGTAGTCCGTAGCCTGCTGGGCATTGGCCTCGTCCTCCGGGCCGCGAGGTACAAACTCAACCACATTCTCGCTGGAGAAGAACACCTTCATCAGCGATGGCATCATGGCCGAAACCGTGTCGCGCACCTCCATCGCCACAACCTGCGAGCGGCCATCCTCCTCATTGCCAAACGGGTCACCGCGATAGTACTCAGTGCCCTTGGCACGGATAGGCGAGATATCCGAGTCAATGTAGGACACCGCGTCCTGCAACTCACCATTGACAATGGCCTCTAGCTCGGCATCGTCCATCGGCTCGGGCGCCGCAACGTCAACATTGAGGGGGAGATCGGTCATGTTCATGATTTCACCATTTCACTTTATTTGCCCAGTAAGCCGCAGACATCTTGCCCTTGGCAATGTTCTGCGCGTGCCTCGCCTTAAATGCCTCGTTGCGCTTTGACCCGTCAGGTGAACCACTGACACCCTGCTGGCCGAAACGAATGAGCTTGACCTGCTCACCAGATTTCGCCAGCACAGCATGACTCTTGGTCGGGTGGCTCGGCGTCTTCTTCGGTTTGTTGTACCCGCTAAAAGTCTCTGAGCCACGCTTAATAGTCATTGCTCCACCCCAAACCATTGATTTGCATATTGCGGCCTATTTTCCCGAATCCAAGGAACAGATGCCAGTGTCAGCTTCTCGCCGTCCATCCC
>JAURGL010000220.1 GCA_030833825.1 Vulcanococcus sp. SFB_649D_100_25
AATATGCCATTAAAAACTACACTAGGTTCTATTTTACAGCCTTTAAACTCTGAATACGGTAAAGTTATCCCAGGTTGGGGAACGACAGGCCTTATGGCAGTATTCATGAGTTTATTTGCTGTTTTTCTATTAATTATTTTACAAGTTTACAACGCATCTATTCTTTTAGAAGATATTCCTGTAACTTGGCAGTAGATTTAAGATATTTTTTACTTTGAAGGTAACTATAATATCAGTTACCTTCAAAGTAAAAAAGGTTAATGTTTATTTTATAGACCTATATATTGACCATTATTAGAAATAATGTTAGAATATGATATAAAATGCCCCCATCGTCTAGAGGCCTAGGACATCTCCCTTTCACGGAGGTAACGGGGATTCGAATTCCCCTGGGGGTAAGCTTTTTTATTAAAAACTCATATTAACCTGTACAGACATATTATCTGTACAGGTTAATATGAGTTTTTAATACTTACTATATTAACTAAAAAACATGTAAAGTAGTGAAGGTGGTAGTTACATTTTATAATAATGAGTACCGTACAAAAAAGAAAAGTTTATCAAAAATACTTATTCCAAACTCTTTTTATTTAAATAATGAACCTTGGATGTGATTTAAGTATTATTTCTGAAAATATTTTCGTGGTCTGTAAACTTAGTAAACCCTTTTTTTGATTCTTGGAGTCTTCTTCTAATGACAATTGCTATTGGAAAATCCAAACCAAAGCAGGACTTATTT
>JAURGL010000221.1 GCA_030833825.1 Vulcanococcus sp. SFB_649D_100_25
GGTCTCTTTTAAGCCAGTCGTCAAGGACATCGAACCAACCCCTCCTTGGGGGACTTAGTGTGCTTGCTACCATTTTTATTTTCCTTTTTTAAGTAGTACAGTTGTGGCCAAGTATCTTGAATGATCTCGGCAAGTTTGTAAGGTGTCTCCGAAGTTATCATAACTTTACATTGTAGGAGAAAAAAATAGGGGACCGAAGTCCCCTAAGGTTAGGTTGTAATCCGTATCAACCAACAGCAGGTGCTTTGAGAGCAACAGGAGTGTTCTCAGCAGCAGCAAGGTCAAGAGGGAAGTTGTGAGCATTGCGCTCGTGCATCACTTCCATACCCAGACCAGCACGGTTGAGCACATCTGCCCAAGTGTTGATAACACGACCCTGTGAATCAATCACAGACTGGTTGAAGTTGAAACCGTTGAGGTTGAATGCCATGGTGGTAACACCAAGAGCAGTGAACCAGATACCGACAACAGGCCAAGCAGCAAGGAAGAAGTGCAGCGAGCGGGAGTTGTTGAACGAAGCGTATTGGAAAATCAGACGACCGAAGTAACCGTGAGCAGCAACGATGTTGTAGGTCTCTTCTTCTTGACCGAACTTGTAACCATAGTTCTGTGACTCATTCTCAGTGGTTTCACGAACCAGCGAGGAAGTAACCAGAGAACCGTGCATCGCACTGAACAGAGAACCACCGAACACACCAGCAACTCCAAGCATATGGAAGGGATGCATCAGAATGTT
>JAURGL010000222.1 GCA_030833825.1 Vulcanococcus sp. SFB_649D_100_25
AATTCGAGAAGTTAATACTCTTGTTTTTCCACTTCCTGCTCCAGCAAGTATGAGTGCAGATTGGTCATTTAATGTAACCGCCTCAGATTGTTCTTTATTCAAATCATTGAGAAAGTGTAATGATGATAACTCTGTTTGCATGGCTGTAATCCTACATGAATTTTTCTGGAAATTAATTTTTTTAAAAAAGAACTTTTTAACTATAAACAAGTCATTATTAGTGTACGGTTGCTGATATATATTCCTCCCTTTGATATCAGCAAAAAAAAGGCCTCGATTGAGGCCTTTTTTATTGTAGCTTGTGAAGTAAGGGTGTTAATTACATCATACCGCCCATACCGCCCATACCGCCCATACCGCCCATACCGCCCATATCTGGCATAGCAGCTGGGGCATCATCTTTAGGCTGATCGGCAATCATACATTCTGTAGTAAGCATGAGACCTGCAACAGAAGCAGCATTTTGTAAAGCTGAGCGTGTTACTTTTGTTGGATCAAGAACACCCATTTCCACCATGTCACCATAAGTTTCATTGGCAGCATTAAAGCCATAGTTGCCTTTACCTTCTAAAACATTATTGACTACCACCGATGGTTCGATACCTGCATTAGAAACAATCTGCCTTAAAGGCTCTTCAATTGCTCTTAAGACAATTCTCACACCAGCATCTTGTTCGGCAT
>JAURGL010000223.1 GCA_030833825.1 Vulcanococcus sp. SFB_649D_100_25
CCTTCTGTTCCTACAAGGTTTCCACAACTGGACCCTGAACCCCTTCCACATGATGGGTGTTGCAGGTATCCTTGGTGGTGCTCTTCTTTGTGCTATTCATGGTGCAACAGTAGAAAACACACTCTTCGAGGACAGTGACCAAGCAAATACTTTCAAGGCTTTTGAACCCACGCAAGAGGAAGAGACTTATTCGATGGTTACTGCGAACAGATTCTGGTCTCAGATCTTCGGTATTGCTTTTAGTAATAAGCGTTGGTTACATTTCTTTATGCTCTTTGTTCCCGTCATGGGTCTCTGGACATCTTCTATCGGGATTATCGGTCTTGCTCTTAATCTTCGTGCTTATGACTTTGTTAGTCAGGAAGTTAGAGCGGCAGAAGATCCTGAGTTCGAGACCTTCTACACGAAGAACATTCTTCTAAATGAAGGTCTACGTGCTTGGATGGCACCAGTGGATCAACCTCATGAGAACTTTGTGTTCCCAGAGGAGGTTCTACCGCGAGGAAATGCACTCTAAAAATAAATATAAGGAGTTCTCTGAACTCCTTTTTTTATGATCCTTATTCTTATACTTTTCCAACTCTTTGGAATCTTAATGTTTATACTGTCCATTATCCAAGATTTATGATCACTTCCACCACCCCATATAAATTTGCA
>JAURGL010000224.1 GCA_030833825.1 Vulcanococcus sp. SFB_649D_100_25
TTACGGCGGTCTCGGTCAGCACGCGGTGCGCCATCAGGGGGACAGGAGGGCATTGCACAACATCCTGGGTCTCCAGCAATTTTGGAGGACGAATTCAGATGACAGCCTCCGCTCAGCCGTGATTCCGGGCCATCCAGGGCACGACGGCCCATGAATTCATCCCGCGCAGGTGTATGCCTGACGAATCAAGGGCGCAGTCGTGAGAGAAGCTGGGTGAGTAGGTCGTTGCCGCTCCCGGGCATTGCCAGTCATCGCCTGGTTCCGGCTGGCCAGCTGCCAGCCGATGGGAGAAAGGCCGCACGCTGATCGCTGGGGATTTCTCGGTGCTGAACTGAAAAGCGGGTGACCGGGCTCGAACCGGCGACGTTCAGCTTGGGAAGCTGACATTCTACCACTGAATTACACCCGCAAATCTGAAGTTTAGGGCTTCAGATTGGTTGGCCGAAACGATGGATGAATCCAAAGATTGGCTCGGCCAACCATAGCAACTGAGCGTTAGATCAGTTGGCTGGGGCGGCTGCTTTCCCGTTGCACTGAACGGCGGCCTGCAGTTCCTTGTGTGCTGCAACCACGCTGTCGGCCTGGGGTTTCAGGGTTTTGGCGGCTTCCTCGAGGGTGAGCTGCTTCTCCTTCGACACCTTCTTCAATTCCTTAT
>JAURGL010000225.1 GCA_030833825.1 Vulcanococcus sp. SFB_649D_100_25
AAATGTGGTTGATACTTTTCTTGAAAAATTCCAAACTTATTTTGATAACATTTTTTAGATACTTTGTTACCAAGATAAAAAATTTCAGATTTTTCTATAAAATCATAATTATTAAAATCAATATCCGTAGTTATGTGATGGGAGTTATAAGGTATACCAACACCCTTGTAGTAATACTTTTCTCCTTTACTTACTCTACCATCGACATAAGTTAAATTATCAGAAATTCTAACTACATCAATTTGATTGCCTATACAATCATAAATTGGTATTTCTGACATCTTATTAACTTTATTTTATATGGGCGATACTGGATTCGAACCAGTGACCATCTCCGTGTAAAGGAGGCACTCTACCGCTGAGTTAATCGCCCGTGTTTTAACCGTTTTCTAACAGCATTATCACTAACACCAAACATTCTACCAGTAGCAGAATAACCATTTTCAAGAACTAGTTTTTCTAACTCTTGATTACTTGGCCAGTCAGCAACTTCTCTATTTTTACGAGAGCATTTTACTGAGCAAAATGTTTGACTGATAATTGTTAGTTTTCCACACTCTTTACAGGGGTGCTTTGGTTTTTCTGGTAAAGGTTTGTCCTTAAAACTCTCATCAAATTTTAGCACATTATCTGGAATTTTAGCAATACCAGAA
>JAURGL010000226.1 GCA_030833825.1 Vulcanococcus sp. SFB_649D_100_25
CTGGGACAGAACGTGTCCAACAACAACGTTGGCATCAGCGGCTACTGGGTTCCTGAGAAGACTGGCTTCATCCCCTCGGTCAGCACCGGTTGGGGCATCACCAGCTTCAACCTGAACACCCCTGCGGGCAATGCTCTGGGTCTCACCACCAGCCGCAACCCCGTTGCCCAGTCTTGGTATGTCGGCCTGCAGTGGCCTGACACCTTCGTGAAGGGCAATGACCTCGGCATGGCTGTGGGTCAGGCTCCCTTCATCACCACGAATTCTGGTGGCAACACCTCCAGCATCTCTGGGATCAACGGCAACCTCGACTCCAACTACATGTGGGAGTGGTGGTACAAGTTCCAGGTCACCGACAACATCACTGTGACCCCCGCGCTGTACTACATCAGCAACTACGCCGGTCAGTTCGGCCGGATCAACATCTCCAACGGCAGCTACAGCGCAGCCAACAACGTGTTCGGCGGCCTGCTGAAGACCACCTTCAAGTTCTGATCCTCAGAACTCAGGGGCTCACCTCACACACCGAGCCCCTTTCTCCTCTGGATGGCCCCGGCGCAAGCCGGGGTTTTTTTATTGGTTTGCCCTGAACAGTGGCATGGCACCTTGGCGTGGTCCAATACGAGTCCGGCTTGATTTTGGTCCGGTTAA
>JAURGL010000227.1 GCA_030833825.1 Vulcanococcus sp. SFB_649D_100_25
GATGTTCGTGCTGCCGCCGCAGTTCGTCAAGTCCTATTTGAATCCCAAAAAGGATATGGTCTAGAATATGTTCCTGAGCGAATCGTTGATATTCGTTCAGTTGTTCAAGATCTTGATGATAACATTGGTGCCGTTCTTGGTGTTTGACCCTTCGGGGTTTTCTTGGGGAATTAGCTCAGTTGGTAGAGCGCCTGCTTTGCAAGCAGGATGTCAGCGGTTCAAGTCCGCTATTCTCCATTGCTCAAGTGGCGGAATTGGTAGACGCGCTGGGTTTAGGTTCCAGTAGATTTATCTGTGGAGGTTCAAGTCCTCTCATGAGCACTAAATATCAATAAAAGCTAATGGCTGGAGAACAGGGGTTTCTTTACGAAGGAAGAATCCATAATAAACTAAAAATGGGTGGAATAGTTCCAAGGAACTTTCAACCTGCTGGATCTGATCCTAATGCTCCTGACGCAAAATTTATCTATAATGGTGTAGAGCATAAACTTGAAGTCAAACTTGATCTTAAAGCAGACTATGGTCAAGGAAGCTTTGAATATGCTAATGGTAGATGGGTTTTGGGTGGAGCAAAGACACCAGCAGCAGACGAACTTCGCCAACTTATGAGAGCAGTTGGTATTGAAGCATT
>JAURGL010000022.1 GCA_030833825.1 Vulcanococcus sp. SFB_649D_100_25
CCACAACCCGCCGGCCGCCGCCGCCCTCCGCAAGGAGCTCTCTGAAGGAGCCCGCCACTGGCTGATCGGGATCCAGCGCCACAAGGATGCTCCGGAGTTGCTGCAGCTGCTGCTGCAACCCGGCGATCAACTGCGGATCTGTGCGCTGCCGGAGCACCACAGCTGGAGCGCCGAGGACCTCAAAGCCGCCTTGAACCCTGAGCTCGCCGGGTCCATCAGCATCGAGCCGGCGGATCCCGATCTGGCCAGCAACCTTCCCTGGCTGGTGGCGTCGCCGAATCTCCCGGTGGCCTGCGGCTCCCTCTATCTGGTGGGGGCGCTCCTTCCCCTGCTGGAGACGACAGACTGAAACCAGAGCCGCCACGCCGCCGATGACACGCCCACGCCTGTTCAGCTGGCTGTGCGCCCTGCTGCTCCTGTTGGCGGGGGTCCCGGCGGCGGCGGCCCTCGACACCAGTGCCGGAGTGGGCCTGCAGGATCGCGCTCTGTTTCAGGACACCGTCGATTACACCCTGACCAATCAGAGCGGCAAGGACTTCTCCGGCCAGCAGTTGGCCAACACCTCCTTCGCGGGAGCCGTAGGGAAAGGGGCCAACTTCAGCGGCGCCAACCTGCACGGGGCGATCCTGACCCAGGGGGCCTTCCCGGACGCCAACTTCAGCGGTGCTGACCTCTCCGACGTGCTGCTGGATCGCACCGACATGAGCGGGACCGATCTACGCGGAGCGATCCTGGTGGGGGTGATCGCTTCCGGCAGCAGCTTCAGCGGAGCCATGGTGGACAACGCGGACTTCAGTGATGCCCTGCTGGATCGCGCCGATGTCCGCAGCCTCTGCAGCCGCGCCACCGGCACCAACCCGATCACCGGGGTCGACACCCGAGCCAGCCTCGGCTGCTAAGCCCAGCCCCGCAACTTGCCGGGATTGAGCAGGCCAGCGGGGTCGTAGCGGTGCTTGGCGGCCACCTGATCGGCATCCACCACCCCGAGACCACCGTCTTCCACCGTGATGGCGTGGGGATTGAACAGCAGGCAGCCCAACTCACGGGCGTGATCGATCAGCTCCTGCAGCCGCTCAGGGCCGCGCCAGCGCACCAGAGGCAGACAGGCCAAGCGCTGACGCCCCATGCTGCGCACCGCCTCCAGGTGCCAGAGCAGGTCATCGCCCCAGCGCGCCTTCAACCCCTCCAGGGCCGGCCCCTCCGGCTGCGGCAGCAGCAGTTGCAGGTAGGTGAGCTGGGGATCCTGGCTGCGCAGGTGCAGGGTGGTGTGGTTCCAGGTGAGCTCCCGCAGGGGTAACCCGCGGCTCTGCCCCTGGGGGGCCTGCCAGATCAGCTGACCCGCCAGCTGCGGCAGCCAGCTCTGCAGAAGCGGCATCGCATCCGGCGCCGCTAACAGCAGCAGGCGATGCCCAGAGCCACCTGCTGGAGGGCAACCCTGGGGCCAGGGCAAGCGAGCCGCCACCGGCGCCTCCACCGCGCAGAGGGCATTGAGCAACAGGGCCGAAGCGGGCAATTGCTGCGCCGCCTCCAGGGCCCGAGACCAGTCGGGGAACTCCAGGACCACCTGCTGCCAGGGCACCGCCGCAGCACTGGCCATGGTCAGGGCCGTGAAGATGCCATTGCAGCCGTAGGCATGGTTCAGCGGCTCCGCCCCACTGGCATTGAGCTGCAGCAGACGCGGCTGGGGCTCAACGCTGACCACCTCTGCCGCCAGCAGGTGACCAGGGTCCCGCAGGAACCCCCAGCGCAGGGACCCGATGCCGCCGGATCCTCCCGCCACATAGCCCCCGAGCGTCGCCGTGCGCATGGTGCTGGGCACCAGCCGGAGCTCCCGCCCGGAGTGCTGCAACTGCTGATCGAGATCCGAGAGGACAATCCCCGGCTCGGCGGTGAACACACCGCTACTGGCCTCCAGATGCCGCAGGCGATTGAGGCTGCTGGTCTCCAGCAACAGGCCACCGGCGAGGGGGATGCACTGCCCGTAGTTGCCCGTGGCCGCGCCGCGCACCGTGAGGCTGACCTGATGGCGACCACAGGCCGCAGCTACCAGGAGCACCTCATCGACCGTGGAGACGCTCACCCCCAGCTGGGCCCGCAACCCGCAGAGCAGCGGCTGCAACACCGGTGAATAGACAAAGCCATCGGCGGAGAGCCCCTCCAGCTCGCCTGCACTGCGCAGGGGCTTCAATCCGGCCGCCCGCAGGTCAGCAGCCATGGCATCAAGCTGCTCCGGGCTGGCGGCAGGGGGCAAACCGGCCGGCAGGGCGGAGGGCAGATCAGGGGTGAGGGACATCAGCTCAGGCTGGCGGATTCAGGAGCGGGCAACCATTGCCCCTGGCGCAGCACCCGGCGCTGGGGTGGTCGGGCCAGAAAGTCCGACCAGCTCACGGCTGAGGTGAGCAACAGATCGGCTGGTCCCCCCACCCGCAACACCCCATCCCAGGCCAGGTTCAGCAGGGCTGAGGGGGTGGTGGTGAAGGGCATCAATCCCTGGCGCTGCCAAGGCGGGGTATGGCAGGCGCGGAACGCAAGCCGCAGCAACTCCAGCGGATCGAAATCACCACCGGGGTACCAGGGGTCCTGCACGTTGTCCGCCCCGATGGCCACCGCCACCCCCTCCTGCTGGAGCAGACGCACGGGGGCCAGGGGGCGCCGGCCCTGCTGATGCTCCTGGGGCCGCCCCAACAGCCAGAAGTTGGTGGTGGGCAAGGCCACCACCGCGAGGCGGTGCTGCCGCAGCCGTTGCGCCAGGTGCCGCACACAGCCCTCGGGAAGCAGAGACAGGCTGCTGGCGTGGCTGCAGGTGATGGGCACCCCGGGATGCCAGCGATCCAACTCCCCCAGCAACAGTTCCAAGCCAGCGGCTGGCGACTGGGAGCTTTCGTCGATGTGCAGATCGATCCCGCAGCCAAGCTCAGCCGCCAGGGCCAACAGCCCCCGCAGCGATGAGCGATCTCGGCTCGAATCGGCGAAGGGAGGGCCGATCACCCCACCCAGCAGGCCACCGGCGGACGCCACCCGCCGTGCCAGGCGGTTTCCATCCGGACTGCTCCACAACGGGAGGGGGGCCAGGGCCACCAGCTGCAGATCGATCCGCCCCGACCACTGCTGCTGCAGGCTCAACAGGGCGTCCCAACTGGGATCCGCACAGCCCGATCCACTGTCCACATGGCTGCGCAAGGCCCGCAGGCCGTAGCGCCAGGCCTGCTCGAGGGCTCGCGTTCCGCGTTGCAGCACCTGTTCCGTTGTGCGCTGCTCGCCTTCCCGCCAGTTGGCGGCCAGGGCCCCCTCCATCGAGCCAGAGAGGTTCGGAAATTGATCCCAGCTGAAGGCCTTATCCAGATGGACATGGGCATCCACCAGGGGGGTGATCGCCAGCGGATGGGCGGGGCTGGCCTCAATCGCCTCAATCGCCTCGACCACCGCGCCACGCCAGTGCAGACGCACCGAGAGCAGCCCCTGGTCATCGCCGCAGGGCAGATCGCTGCGGCCGGGATCCAACAGCACCCGCGGCAGACGCAGCTCGAGGGTGTTGGTTTCGGCCGGGGGCTTCAACGCTGCTGCAGCGGACTGTCCTTCTGGGAACTCTGGAGCACCACCAGCTGACCGGCAGCCGCCAGGGTCAGGGCCTGATAGCGGGGAACCGTGAGCCCGGGCAGGAGGGTCTGCCCACCCAGCTCAGTGGAGTAGAGGCTGAATAGTCCGGCGTTGTAGCGGCGGCTGCCGGCCCAGGCCAACTGCCCCAGGACCCCCCGCTGGCTTGCCACCAGCTGCGGGCAGTTGCTGATCACCAGCTGGGCGACCAGGGGCAGTCCACCGGGACTGCACAGCTCGCGGCTGGCGAGATCGACCAGACGATCGCCGGCAAAGGCTTCGAACTCAGCCGGACCAGGGTTGCTCAGGGCCAACCCCGCGACGGCGATGCCGGCGGCTGTTGCCCAGACCCAACGGCCATCAGCGGGAGCAGGGGCCATCGAGAAGAAAGACTCGCATTGATAGGATTCGGCTGCCCTGGCGGGCGTAGCCAAGTGGTTAAGGCACCGGGTTGTG
Source organism: Vulcanococcus sp. SFB_649D_100_25 (assembly GCA_030833825.1). Lineage (GTDB taxonomy): Bacteria > Cyanobacteriota > Cyanobacteriia > PCC-6307 > Cyanobiaceae > Vulcanococcus. Next base: position 4,051 of record JAURGL010000022.1, read on the forward strand.
GTCCCGGCATTCGGGGGTTCAAGTCCCCTCGCTCGCCCCTTTTGTGAACCCTCGGATTCTGATCAGGAATCCGAGGGTTTCTTTTTTTGTAAGCAGTCGTTTCAAGGCTCAAGTCACTCAGCCGAGACGAAGGCCCGCAACAGCGCCACACTCCCGTGGCGCACCGGGTCCAGGACTGGCAGAGCAAGCTCATCGGCTAAGCGCTGCGCCTGATCCGCGGCAGAGCCGTCATCCAACAGAGCCGTATTCAGGGCAACAGCGCGCACCTTGGGGCGCAGACCATCGGGTCGCCCCAAAGCGGCCAGGGCCTCACAGGCGCTGATCAACTCTTGGAGAGGGGGGATGGCCACCGGCACCGCACCCGGCCGGGTGCGCACATGGGTCTGTCCGGCGCGGTGCACCAGCAGCAGATCCGTGGGCTGACTTCCCCGCATCAAAGGAAGGGTGGCGGTGGAGCCCGGATGGCAGAGGGAACCCTGGCCCTCCACCAGCACCAGAGCCTCCGGGCCAGCCCCTTCCGCTGCGGCCATGACAGCTGCCTCCACAGCTCCGGCGGCGTAGTCGACCCGCACGGCATCCAATGCAACACCCTGTCCGCTGATCAGGATCCCGGCCTGACCGGTGCCCACAAAGCGGCTGTCGAGGCCCCGGGCCAAGGCGGCCTTTTGCAGTTCCAGGCAGGCGCTCATCTTCCCGACCGCCATGTCCGATCCCACCGCCAGGATCCGCCGGCAGGGCAGGGCCGCACAGCGGGCCGTCGCCACCTCCAGATCTGCAGGCTCCCGGCGCAGATCCCAGATCCACTGCTCTGGCGCCAGGGGCACCGAGGCGAACTCGGGGTCCTCCGCCAGGCGGCTATGGAGGCCACTGGCGAGGCTCAGTCCGGCAGCGAGGGCCTGCAGAACATCACTGCGCATCTCCACCGGCAAGCGCCCGCCGGAGGGGGCCAGACCAACGACGGCGACCTCGGGGCCGTAGGCCAGAGCGGCAGCCATATCCGCCACCAAGGGCACTGAACAGGGGATACCGGTGAGGGCCCTGAGGTCCTCACCGGCGTGAACGGGATCGATGACCGCCACGATCGGGCCCTGGCGGTAACGGAGCATCGCCAGGCCGGTTTTACCGGAGAGGTTGTCGGTGCCTCCGTGCAGGAGCAAGACCACCGGGGCATCGGATCGCAGCATCAGTGGGCCTCCTGAACACCCAAGCCGGCGCGCTCCGAGGGGCGCAGCACATCCCCGTCACGGGTGGGGCCTGCGAAGGGGTCATCGAGCAGGTTGAGGTGGCTATCCAGATCGGGCCACTGCACCAGGGGGAGCAGCTGGGCGGCGGCGCTGTTGAGCAGCCCCCCGTCGGAGTAGCAGCCGAGCATCACCCCCAGGCCAAGCCGCCTCGCCGTTCGGGCCATCAGCAATCCCTCCGTGAGACCACCGCACTTCACCAATTTGATGTTGATCCCATCGACGTAGGGAGCCAGGCGCCAGAGATCCTGCAGATCCCAACAGCTTTCATCGGCGACCAGGGGGATCGGGGCCAGACCCTGCAAGGCCGCAAACCCTGCGGTATCGGCTTCTGGCTCCCGTTGTGGGGCCAAGGGCTGTTCCACCAGCACGACCCCCTGATCCGCGAGCCAGGGGATCATCTGCCGGGCCCCCGCCAGATCCCAGCCGCCGTTGGCATCGATCTGCAGCTCATCACCGGGACGCAGGGCAGATCGCACCGCCTCCACCAACGCACGGTCGTGCTCGAGTCCATCGGGGGATCCCAGCTTGAGCTTGATCCGGGTGGACGGCAGCTGCAGCCGCCAGCGCTCGAGCCGCGCCAACACCGCCGAGGACTCTCCGAGCCCGAGGGTGACGCTGGTGGCGACGCAAGCCCCCGGATCCAGGCCCCAGAGCCGGTGCAGCGGCAGCCCCAGGCGCTGCCCCCACCAATCCCAAAGGGCCAGATCGAGGCCGCAACGCGCCGGTGGGCTCAGGCCGGCCAGCAGGGGCTCAAGGGCCTGCAATGGCTGCGGCTCGAGCCCCGCCAGCTGCGGCCCCAGGGCCTCCAGCTCCTGGGCGATGGCCTCGGTGGCATAGGCGCGGTGGCCGGTGTCAAAGCCCCCGGTTTCGCCGCGGCCGCTGAGCCCCCCGTGCTCCAGCTCCACCAGCAGGTGCTCCACCGCCGAGGTGGTGCCGCGGCTGATCGCCAATGGCACGGCCTTATTCAGCTGAAAGCGATGCAGGCGAAGGCGCATGGCCCGATGGCGCTGCGTTCAAGCTGGCACGCACGCTGCCCCGCTGCCACAAGCCGCTCCGGCGATACCGGAAACTGGAACGATGACGGCGACACAACTCAGCGCCCCGGTTGCGCCTACGGCAGCCGAGAGCGGGCGCGGCAGCTACTGGATCACCACCTTCGGCTGCCAGATGAACAAGGCGGACTCCGAGCGGATGGCCGGGATCCTCGAATCGATGGGCTACCGAGAGGCCCAGGCTGAACTCGAGGCCGATCTGGTCCTCTACAACACCTGCACGATCCGCGATAACGCCGAGCAGAAGGTCTACAGCTATCTGGGACGGCAAGCCCAGCGCAAACGGACCAACCCCAACCTCACCCTGGTGGTGGCGGGCTGCGTGGCGCAGCAGGAGGGCGAATCGCTGCTGAGGCGCGTGCCTGAGCTGGATCTGGTGATGGGACCCCAGCACGCCAACCGCCTTGATGTGCTGCTGGCCCAGGTGGAGCAGGGGCAGCAGGTGGTGGCCACCGAAGAGCACCACATCCTCGAAGACATCACCACCGCCCGCCGCGACAGCAGCATCTGCGGCTGGGTGAATGTGATCTACGGCTGCAACGAGCGCTGCACCTACTGCGTGGTGCCCTCGGTGCGCGGCAAGGAGCAATCCCGCCTGCCGGAAGCGATCAAGCTCGAAATGGAAGGGCTGGCCGCCCAGGGGTTCAAGGAGATCACCCTGCTGGGCCAGAACATCGATGCCTACGGCCGCGACCTTCCCGGGATCACGCCGGAGGGTCGCCGCCAGCACACCCTCACCGATCTGCTGCAGTTCGTGCACGACGTGGAGGGGATCGAGCGGATCCGCTTCGCCACCAGCCACCCGCGCTACTTCACCGAGCGACTGATCGATGCCTGCGCCGACCTGCCCAAGGTCTGCGAGCACTTCCATGTCCCCTTCCAGAGCGGGGATGACGATGTGCTCAAGGCGATGGCCCGTGGCTACACGGTGGATCGCTACCGCCGCATCATCGAGCGCATCCGCGAGCGGATGCCCGATGCCTCGATCAGCGCCGATGTGATCGTGGCCTTCCCCGGGGAAACCGACGCCCAATACCGCCGCACCCTCGATCTGATCGAGGAGATCGGCTTCGATCAGGTGAACACCGCCGCCTATTCCCCCCGCCCCAACACCCCCGCCGCCGACTGGCCCAACCAGCTGAGCGAGGAGGTGAAGGTGGAGCGCCTGCGGGAGATCAACGCCCTGGTGGAACGCAAGGCCAGAGAACGCAGTGCCCGCTACGCCGGCCGCAGCGAGCAGGTGCTGGTGGAAGGCATCAATCCCAAGGACGACACCCAGGTGATGGGGCGCACCCGCACCAACCGGCTCACCTTCTTCCCGGCCGCCCGCAACGACGGGGGCCAGTGGCTCCCCGGGGATTTAGTGGAGGTGTGCATCGAGGAGGTCCGGGCCTTCTCCCTCAGTGGAACAGCCGTGAACTGAGGCCTGGTCAAGGGGCAGATCGCTGATACGTTTGGCCTCTCGATCCAGCCGCCCATGACCAGCGAACCCATGCAACTCGGCCTGGTGTTCGGCGGTGTGTCGGGTGAGCATGCGGTGTCGATTCGCTCCGCCAACACGGTGGCGGCCGCATTGCGTCGGGGAGACAACGCCAACCGTTACCGCCTCAGCTGCTTCTACATCGACCAATGGGGGCACTGGTGGCCTCCGGCGGTGGCGGACGCCGTGCTGGCCAAGGGGACTCCCGCCAGCCTCGAAGAGCTGCCCGCCGCGCCGCTGCGTCCCGGTTTCCAAGGCTTCCCGGAGGGGGCACTGGATATGGAGGTCTGGGTGCCCGTGCTCCATGGCCCCAACGGGGAGGACGGCACCATCCAGGGACTGTTCAGCCTGATGCAGGTCCCCTTTGTGGGTTCAGGCGTGCTGGGGTCAGCCGTGGGGATGGACAAGCAGGCGATGAAAGCGGCCTTCGCCGCCGCCGGCCTGCCCCAGGTGCCCTACGCCTGCGTAGATGCGGCTGAACTCCATGGGGATCCCGAGGGGCTGGTCGCCCGGCTTGAGGAGCAACTGGGTTACCCCTGCTTCATCAAGCCCGCCAATCTCGGTTCCTCGGTGGGGATCAGCAAAGCCAGCACGCGCAGCGAACTGCTGCGGGGGCTGGAGCTCGCCGCCAGCCATGACCCCCGCCTGGTGGTGGAGCAGGGCGTCAAAGCCCGGGAGCTGGAATGCGCCGTGCTCGGACGCCGGGAGATGCGCGCCTCAGTGCTTGGGGAGATCTGCTTCGACGCCGACTGGTACGACTACGACACCAAGTACAGCGAGGGGAAAAGCCACACGGTGATCCCCGCCCAGGTGCCGCCGGAGCTCAGTGAACGGGCCCGTGCCATGGCCATCGCCGCCTGCCGCGCCGTGGCGGCCGAAGGGCTCTCACGGGTGGATTTCTTCTACGACGGCAGCAGCGGCGAGCTCTGGCTCAACGAGATCAACACCCTGCCCGGCTTCACCAGCCAAAGCATGTATCCGATGCTCTGGGAGGCCAGCGGGTTACCGCTGGATGAGCTGGTGCATCGTTTGGTGCAACTGGCGCGAGAATCGGACCTGAGCACTGAGGCCAGGAGAGATCTCGCGGCATGAGTCACGGCCTGCTCTGGCTACCACTGCTGGTGGTGTTTCCGTTGATCACCGCTCTGGGCTGGCTGGAACGGCGCAGGCAGCGCCTGTTCCGGGAATGGGCTGAGGGGGCGGAGCTCTCCAAGCTCGACGATTGCGGTGGCGCCCGCCTGATCGATGGCGTCCTCACCTGGAGCGTCTTCGAATCGGGCAAGCTCCAGGAGAAGGGACAGTTCGAGGTCAAGACCCTCGAAAAAGTCGAGTTACTGGCCCTGGGGTCCGGTGAAGCTCCCCTCACCGATGAATCCCAAGGCGCCTGCAGGCTCCGCCTGATCAGCCCCGGGGACCACGCGGATGTGCCCTTCGCCGATGCCGATCGTGCCCGCCGCTGGATCACCGAACTGATGTCCCGCTCCCGCTGCGAGCTGTGAGCAAGACATCCACCCGCTCCAGCCTTGCCCTCGAGCGGCGCAAGCAGCTGCGGCAGGAACGCCGCCAGGAGCGCTGGAAGCAGATTTGGAGGATCGCTGTCCTCAGCGGCAGCGCCGGAGCCATGGGCTGGCTGCTCCTGCAGCAGGGCTGGGTGGTTCGCGATCCCTCCCAGATCGAAGTACTCGGCAGCCGCCAGGTGAACCGTGAGCGTGTGATCCAGGAAGGCAAACTCCGCCTGCCCCTGCAGCTGCTCACCCTCCGGCCGCAGCTACTGGCCAGCCAGCTCTCAGCCGGTCTGCCGGTGGAATACGTGCAGGTGAGCCGCCTGATGCTGCCGCCGCGGCTGCAGATCAAGCTGGTGGACCGCGAAGCGGTGGCGCAAGCCCAACGGCGCACCCGCACGGGGTTTGAAACGGGCTTCGTCGATCGTTTAGGCAACTGGATGACCCGCCGCCAGCACGAGGGGGGCGCCAATGCCTCCGCTCCAACGGTGATGGTGATGGGCTGGCAGGAGCACCTGCGCCCCCCCCTCTCTCAGGTCCTGGCGCAGCGCAATCACCTTGGCAGCCCGCTGCAACAGGTGCGCTTTGAGCCCAACGGAAGTCTCTGGCTGCGCACCGTGGCCCTCGGGGATATCCATCTCGGCCCTCCGGACAACCGCCTCGGCGAGCGCCTGGATGTGCTCCGCCATCTGTCGAAAGAGCTACCGGGACAGATCCGCACCCTCAAGGTGCAATCGATCGACCTCAGTGATCCCGATCAACCGGAACTTGGGCTCCCAGCCAAACCGGTTCCGAAGAGCGCAACCGTCCCCGCCCCCTCAGTCGACTAGAGCCATCGACTAGCGCCACCGATTGAGACCGCTTGTGAGCGCGTTGAAAACATGCAAACGGTGACAGGCCGTTGCGCTCTAGCCCCAGGCCAGCAAAGGTATGCCGATACCAGCCTTTGATCGGCAGGATCAACGACATAATGCTGCGAAGCACCAACGGCATGGGACCTGCTATGGAGATTGCACCCGAGGGCCTCAGTGCCATGACCAGCAATGGCTCGAGCGGGATCGTCCCGAGCCAGTCGGCACGTATTGAGGTGATCGGTGTCGGCGGCGGCGGCAGCAATGCCGTCAACCGGATGATCCTGTCCGATCTCGAGGGCGTTGGATATCGCGTACTCAATACCGATGCACAAGCGCTGCTGCAGTCGGCAGCCAAGCAGCGGGTGCAGCTGGGTCAGAAGCTGACCCGCGGCCTCGGGGCTGGCGGCAACCCTGCCATCGGCCAGAAGGCCGCCGAGGAATCCCGCACCGACCTCGCCCAGACCCTCCAAGGGGCTGACCTGGTCTTCATCGCCGCCGGGATGGGCGGCGGCACCGGCACCGGCGCAGCGCCAGTGGTGGCAGAGGTGGCCAAGGAATGCGGTGCCCTGACCGTGGGCATCGTGACCAAGCCCTTCGGCTTTGAAGGCCGCCGCCGGATGCGCCAAGCCGAAGAGGGCATCGCCCGGCTCTCCGAGCACGTCGACACCCTGATCGTCATCCCCAACGACCGCCTGCGCGAAGCGATCGCCGGTGCTCCCCTTCAGGACGCCTTCCGCGCCGCCGACGACGTGCTGCGGATGGGCGTCAAGGGCATCACCGACATCATCACCAAGCCTGGCCTGGTGAACGTCGACTTCGCCGATGTCCGCTCGGTCATGAATGACGCCGGCACCGCCCTGTTGGGCCTGGGTGTGGGCTCTGGCCGCTCCCGCGCCAGCGAGGCTGCTCAGGCCGCCATCAACAGCCCCCTGCTCGAGTCGGCCCGGATCGACGGTGCCAAGGGCTGTGTGATCAACATCAGCGGTGGCAAGGACATGACCCTCGAGGACATGACCACCGCCTCCGAGGTGATCTACGACGTGGTCGACCCCGAGGCCAACATCATTGTGGGCGCCGTGGTCGACGAGAAGCTCGAGGGCGAGATCCACGTCACGGTGATCGCCACTGGCTTTGAGGGTGGCGGGGCCTATCGCCCCGAGCGCTCAATCAGCAGCTTCGTCAGCAACGAGAGCAGTGATGCCGACCTGCCCGGTGCAGCGATCCCGTCCTTCCTGCTGAACCGCCAGAACAACAACTGATCGGTCAGATCAGCGTTGCGCTCAAACCAGCCCCCAGGGTGCATCTCGCACTCTGGGGGCTGTTCTGCGAAGAGGGTGACCCGGAGTCCACGCCTGCCAAGAGCATCCCGTGTGGCTGCTCCCTTCCGGTCCTGACCAGATTTGGGCGTCCGGGCCGCATGGGTCCGAGTCGGTCGGATGCTAGCAATGAGCCCCAGCCATCAAGGGGCTCACCCGGTGCGACCTGCTGATCTGCTCACCTGCAAGCAGGAAGGCCGTCCGATCGCCGTGCTCACGGCCTGGGATGCCCTGTCCGCCGCCATGGTCGAAGCGGCCGGAGCCGACGCGATCCTGGTGGGTGACTCCCTGGCCATGGTGGTCCTGGGGCACGCCACCACCCTGCCGGTCACGCTGGAGGAGATGGTGCTCCACACCAGGGCCGTGGGGCGCGGGCTGCAGCGCCCGCTCAACCAGCGACCGCTGATCATCACCGACCTCCCCTTCCTCAGCTACCAGTGCGGGCTCGATGAGGCGATGGCCGCTGCCGGGCAGGTGCTCAAGAACAGTCCAGCGGCCGCCGTGAAACTCGAAGGGGGAGAGCCGGAGACCCTGCTGGTGGTGGACCGGCTGGTTCGCGGCGGGATCCCGGTGATGGGCCATCTGGGCCTCACCCCCCAGTCCGTGCATCGCCTGGGCTACCGCCGCCAGGCGAATGACCCCATCAGTCAGGAACGTCTACGCCGCTGCGCCCGCGATCTGGAGGCAGCCGGGTGTTTCTCTCTGGTGCTGGAGCACGTGCCCTCCGACTTGGCCGCCTCCCTATCCCAGGAACTGACGATCCCCGTGATCGGGATCGGCGCCGGAGACGAGTGCGATGGCCAGGTGCGGGTCACCGCCGATCTGTTGGGGCTGACGGCCAAGCAGCCCCCCTTCTGCCCGCCCCTGATCAACGGGCGGGAGCTCTGCGTCGATGCCCTCAGGGGCTGGGTTGGGGCCCTGCAGCCCGCTCAGACCACCAATCCAGGAGCTCCCGCAGCACCGCGTTACTCAGAGCCAAGCCCTCTGGATCGCTAAGCCTCCAGCGGTTCCCCTCCTGCAGGAGCAGGCCCCGCTCCAGGAAGCCCTGCCAACGCCGTTTCAGCGCGTCGAGTGCAGGAATCGCTACACCGCAATCAAGGGCCAACTCCGCCAGGGCCACCCCCTCGCGGCGGCGCAGGCCCACCATCACCCGCTCATCGAAGGGCATCGGCCGGGGCGGCTCGATGGGTTCGGGCGAATCCTGCAACCACTGCGCATACGCATCCCGGGTACGCGGGCGGGACTGCCTCTGGCCCCAGGGCGCCGCGGTGGCCCCCATGCCGAAGCCCCACCAGCCTGCCCCACTCCAATAGACGCGGTTGTGACGGGACGCGTGACCAGGCTGGGCGTAGTTGGAGATCTCGTAGTGCCCATAGCCCGCCCCCGCTAGGCGCTGGGCCGTGAGCTCCATCAGATCGGCAGAGAGATCGTCCCCAGGCAAGGCCAGATCACCGCGGGCCTCCATCCGCTCAAAGACGGTGCCGGGCTCAAGGATCAGGTCATAAATCGAGAGATGGGGCGGAGCCAGGGCGATGGCCTGCTCCAACTGGGCAGCCCAGTGCGCCAGGTCAGCGCCCGGAAGGCTCTGGATTAAATCCAGGCTCCAACTGCGCAGCTGAGCGTCCCGCTGGGCGCTCCGTAACCACTGGGCAGCCTCCAGCAGATCGCTGCGGCGATGGCGGCGCCCCAACCGCTCCAACACCGCGTCATCGAAGCTCTGCCCCCCGAGGCTGACCCGATTGACCCCCGCCCGCAGATAGCCCTGAAGGCGGGCCAGATCAAAGCTGGCGGGATCGAGCTCAAGGGTCACCTCCGCCCCCTCCGCCAGTCCGTAGCGCTGGGAGAGCTCGGCAAGCACAGCCTGGATCTGCTCGACGCTCAGCAGGGAGGGGGTGCCCCCACCGATGTAAACCGTCGAGAGCGGCGGACCTGGGGCGGAGGCCCGGATTTCACCCCTCAGCTGCTCGAGATAGAGCGCGATTGAGCGGCTTCCCGGCTCGCCCTGGGCAGCGCTGGCCCGGTCCCCCAGGGGCACCACCGGGAAGTCGCAATAGAAGCAGCGGCGATGGCAAAACGGGATGTGGAGATAGGCGCTGCGGGGGGGCCTCAGGGCAACGGGGCGGTTACCTCCCTGGGCTAATGCCACCGGAATAGGGCATGCTGCGCTTTCAGAGCGATCGGCAGCCACTGCACAGACCATGGTGGACACCCTCATCCTGGTGCTGTTTGTGGTCTCGGGGGCTGCCGCAGGCTGGCTTGGGGTGGACCTGCTGCCCGAGCAGGAACTGATCCAGATCGCCAATCTCGAGCAGCTGAGCTGGATCCTCGGAGGCGGGGGTGCCCTGGTGGGCCTGCTGGCGGGAGTGGTGTTTCAGCGGCTGAGGCGCCGACTGATGGAGCAGGTGCGCACCATGCCCACCGATCTGTTGGTGAGCCGGGCCGTCGGTTTGATCCTGGGCCTGCTGGTCGCCAACCTGCTGATCTCCCCGATCCTGTTCCTCTCCCTTCCATGGGAACTGGTCCTGGTGAAGCCCCTGGCGGCGGTGGCCGCCAACGTCTTCTTCGGGGTGTCGGGCTACAACCTCGCCGAGGTGCACGGCCGAACCCTGCTGCGCCTGTTCAACCCCAACAGCACCGAAGCCCTGCTGGTGGCCGATGGCGTGCTGATGCCAGCCAGCGCCAAGATCCTCGACACGAGTGTGATCATCGATGGCCGCATCCGCGGCCTCCTGCACTCGGGCCTGCTGGAGGGACAGGTGATCGTCGCCCAGTCGGTGATCGATGAACTCCAGGCCCTGGCCGACTCCTCCAACGCCGAGAAGCGCAACCGCGGTCGCCGCGGCCTCAAGTTGCTCAGCAGCCTGCGGGAGCGCTACGGGCGGCGACTGGTGGTGAACACCACCCGCTACGAGGGCAATGGCGTCGACGAGAAACTGCTGAAGCTGGCGTCGGACACCGGGGGCACCCTGCTCACCGCGGACTACAACCTCGCCAAGGTCGCTGAGGTGCAGTCGGTGAAGGTGATGAACCTCAGCGAACTGGTGATCGCCCTGCGCCCCGAGGTGCAACCCGGCGATGAGCTGAACCTGAAGATCGTCCGCGACGGCAAGGAGTCCCACCAGGGGGTGGGCTACCTCGATGACGGCACGATGGTGGTAGTGGATGGAGCCCACGGTCGCAGCGGAGAGCGCCTCGCCGTCACCATTACTGGCGCCCTGCAGACACCGACCGGTCGGATGGTCTTCGCCAAGCTCGATGGTTGGGAGAGCGGCGAGACCGCCGAAGCCGCCCCCAGCAGCAACGGGGGCAGCAACCGCGCCCGGGGGAAATCCGGCCCAAAACGTTCAGGGAAGGGGGATCAGGACACCGCCAACCCCCGCTAGGCTCCCGCTTCAGGCCTGCAGTGATCCGCGGATGTCGGTGTCAGCTCCCTATTACGGCGACTCAGCCGTCATGCGCACCCCTCCGCCCGACCTCCCCTCCTTGCTCCTCAAGGAGCGGATCGTTTACCTCGGGTTGCCGCTGTTCAGCGATGACGACGCCAAGCGGCAGATGGGCATCGATGTCACCGAATTGATCATCGCCCAGCTGCTGTATCTGGAGTTCGACAACCCCGAGAAGCCGATCTTCTTCTATATCAACTCCACCGGCACCAGCTGGTACTCGGGTGATGCCATCGGCTTTGAGACCGAAGCCTTCGCCATCGCCGACACCATCCGCTACGTCAAGCCTCCGGTGCACACCATCTGCATCGGGCAGGCGATGGGGACCGCCGCGATGATCCTCAGCGCCGGGACCAAGGGGCACCGCGCCGCCCTGCCCCACGCCTCGATCGTGCTGCACCAGCCCCGCAGTGGGGCCCGCGGCCAGGCCAGCGACATCCAGATCCGGGCCAAGGAAGTGCTGCACAACAAGCAGACCATGCTCGAGATGCTGTCGGCCAACACGGGCAAGAGCCCCGACCAGCTCGCCAAGGACTCGGACCGCATGACCTACCTGACCGCCCAGGAGGCCGTTGAGTACGGCCTGATCGATCGGGTCCTCACCAGCCAAAAAGAGCTGCCCGCGCCCGCTCCGGCCGGCATCGGCTGATCTCCCACCTCGTCTTCGTCCCCCCTTCAACCCTTCACTTCAGCCATGCCCATCGGCACCCCCAGCGTTCCCTACCGCCTTCCCGGCAGCCAGTACGAGCGCTGGGTCGACATCTACACGCGCCTGGGCGTGGAGCGGATTCTGTTCCTGGGATCCGAGGTGAATGACGCCGTCGCCAACAGCCTGGTGGCCCAGATGCTGTACCTCGACTCCGAGGACAACAGCAAGCCGATCTACCTGTACATCAACTCTCCGGGCGGCGTGGTGACCTCGGGGATGGCGATCTACGACACCATCCAGTACGTGAAGAGCGAGGTGGTGACCATCTGTGTGGGCCTGGCCGCCTCCATGGGTGCCTTCCTGCTGGGCGCCGGCACCAAGGGCAAGCGCCTGGCTCTGCCCCACAGCCGGATCATGATCCACCAGCCCCTGGGCGGCACCAGCCAGCGGCAGGCCAGTGACATCGAGATCGAGGCCCGGGAGATCCTGCGGATCAAGGACATGCTCAACCAGAACATGGCGGAGATGACCGGTCAGCCGATCGAGAAGATCGAGAAGGACACCGACCGCGACTACTTCCTCAGCGCCGAGGAGGCCAAGAACTATGGCCTGATCGACCGGGTCATTGCCCACCCGACCGAGGCATAAGGGAAGGCGGCAGGCGCTTTCGTAAGCTCGATCCTTGCTCAGCGCTTAACCGAAGCCCCTGATGGCCAAGCTGTATTACGACACCGACGCCGACCTCAGCCTGCTGAACGGCAAAACGGTGGCCATCATTGGCTACGGATCCCAAGGCCACGCCCACGCCCTGAACCTCAAGGACAGCGGTGTGAACGTGGTGGTGGGCCTTTACGAAGGCAGCCGCTCCGCCGACAAGGCCAAGGCTGATGGCCTGGAAGTCCTCAGCGTCGGCGACGCTGCTGCCAAGGCCGACTCACAGGCTTTGAAAGAGCAAGAAGTCAGCGGCAAACTGGAGTTGGAAGCTCTTCGCACAGGTGCGCAAATCAAAGAGAGCGAATTCAAGCAACAGTTTGAACAAGAACGTGCCGGTGTCCAGAT
>JAURGL010000228.1 GCA_030833825.1 Vulcanococcus sp. SFB_649D_100_25
TAACGATGTTTACCCCTTTTTGACCTAACGCTGGTCCTATAGGTGGAGCTGGAGTTGCCTTACCAGCTTCGAGAGCTAGCTTTATCATCCCAATAACTTTTTTAGCCATATAAATTAGTTTTTTAAGTTGAAATAGTTTATCAAATATACTATACAACACTATATTTTTTATTACTCAGAAAAAACTATATACCACGCCCTGAAGGACTTGAACCCTCGACATCAGGTTTTGGAGACCTGCGTTCTACCAACTGAACTAAGGACGCATTATAACTATTTATACTATATAAGGAAATGTATAGATTAGTCAACTATTTTAAAGAATTTTATCTTCAGATCTTAAATAATTCTTTTTAAGATAGAATATATTCACTTTATTGCCAGGAACCAGGGTTGAACTGGTGACACGTGGATTTTCAATCCACTGCTCTACCAACTGAGCTATCCCGGCTTAACTTATTTAATAATACCAATAAAAGTAAAATTTAGCAAGTATCTAGAATGAAATACTAAGCTTAGATAGTGATTATCTAAGCTTTATTTTTTAATTTTTTCCAACCAGTTCAAGTTTGTCTCCTAAAAGAACTGTAACTTTACCTTCTGCGTCTAAGTCAACAACCGCAGTGT
>JAURGL010000229.1 GCA_030833825.1 Vulcanococcus sp. SFB_649D_100_25
TCTGGCAAACGATGGTTTCGATGTGTGCATCGACCTCACCGGAGTTGATTATCTCTCGATGCCACACCGCACTCTCGAAGCTGGAATTCAACCAGAACGATTTGAAGTCGTTGTCAATTTGCTGTCGCTCACAAAGCGTGAGCGCATTCGCTTGCGAGTTCAAGTGCCTGCAGATGACACAAACGTTCCGTCATTGTTTGATGTGCACCCAGGTACGGAAGCACATGAACGCGAAACGTTCGACATGTTTGGCATCACCTTTGATGGTCATCCCGACATGACGCGCATTCTCATGCCTGAAGACTGGGATGGACATCCATTGCGTAAGGACTACGACCAAGGATTTATCCCTGTGCAGTTCAAGGGGTCAAACTCATGAGCAGTGTTATCTCTGCTGGAACCAACGAAGGCGGCCAGGAACTTCAGTCACGTAGTGAACTCACCGCGAAAGAACTCTTCCGTGAAGTCGGTTCCGTTCTTCGTCTCAGCGAATCTGAAGCAGCCAAGTTGGCAGAAGTGCAAACAGAGGTTCCCGAAGATCAGACAATGATCATCAACATGGGACCGCAGCACCCCAGTACTCGCGGTGTGTTGCGTCTCATGCTTGAACTTCAGGGTG
>JAURGL010000230.1 GCA_030833825.1 Vulcanococcus sp. SFB_649D_100_25
CCGCAGCCATGTGGACAGCGTGGGGCCGGGGGCCCAGCCCAGCTGGGACGCCCTGCTGGAGGCCCGCCAGCGCTGGAGCGGCCGGGTGGAGCTGCAGCTGGTGGCCCTGGCGCCGATGGCCCATTGGCTTTGTCCGGAAGGGGAGGCCCTGGCCCGGCGGGTGGCCGCTGGCGGGGGATTGCTCGGCGGTGTGATCGGTCCTCCCTATGGCCAGGGCCGGTCCCGCCGCGCCGCTGACCGGGAGGCCCTGCTGGCCCTGCTCGATCTGGCCGAGCGTCTCGGCTGTGGCGTGGATCTGCATGTGGATGAATCCGACGCCCATCCCGGAGTCGGCGTGGATCTGGTGGTCCGCGGGGCCCTCGAGCAGCGCCGGGCCGTGCCCATCACCTGCAGCCACGCCAGCAGCCTGTCTCTGCTTCCCGAGGGCTGTGTGCGGCACCTGGCGCAACGGCTGCGGCAGCACCGCCTCGCGGTGGTGGCCCTGCCCACCACCAACTTCTGGCTCTTGGCGCGCGCCGCTGGCCGCACCCCTTGCCGCCGGCCCCTGGCGCCGATTCGCAGCCTGCAGCGGGCGGGGGTTCGGCTGGCCCTCGGCGGCGACAATGTGCAGGACC
>JAURGL010000231.1 GCA_030833825.1 Vulcanococcus sp. SFB_649D_100_25
CTTCTGTATTATTTATACAGCATTAGCAAGAAAAAGTCAACAATAGATGTGTGGACTATATCTTCACCCTTCATTTTTATTGAAGGGGCTGGGCACTTAAACCTGTTATTAAGGGGACTAAACCCCTCAGGTAGTCTCTGAACCTTCCTCAAGTGTACTTGAGGCTTGGATGCTGATTGCCTTTCGGTTTCCAGCAATTCACCCAGTTTCGTCAATACTCTTACGAGTAAGGGACACCGATTAGTTAATGTCTACGGGAGGTGCGCCAATAAAGGCGATGATGAAACAAGTTGTAGCAGCAAGCAGGCAGGGGATCATCAGAACGCCGAACCAACCCACATAGAGGCGGTTGTCAGTTGATGTTACCCAGTTGCAAAACTGTTCCCAAGTATTCGATTGTCGTTGTTGTGAAATTGTAGCAGTCATTGTTTTTAAAAGCTAAGTAGTCCATCAGGGAAATGGTGGAGATACTTATTTCCTAGACACCCTTAGTCTAGGATATGAGAGACGATTTTATACTCCCTATAGGTCTCGGTTTTCGGAGAGTTTAACAATGTTTCGAAACATTAAGGTCTCGTAACATTTGTTTACCTATTTATCATACTACGGT
>JAURGL010000232.1 GCA_030833825.1 Vulcanococcus sp. SFB_649D_100_25
ATTTAGGAGAGTGTCTCCATTTGAAGGGCTTGACAAGGGCAGCAGACCGTAGTATGATAAATAGGTAAACAAATGTTACGAACCCTAACGGATCTGTAACATTGTCCACTCCCATTAACCGAGACCTATGGGGAGTATAAAAACGTCTCTCATACCCACAGTGGAGGGTGCTGTGGGGTATAATTGTATCAGTTCGTCCCCCCGAACTTTTAACTAACTCTCTTAAAAAAATGACTGCTACAATTTCACGTCAACAATCACAATCGAATATTTGGGAACAGTTTTGTAACTGGGTAACTTCAACCGACAACCGCCTCTATGTGGGTTGGTTCGGCGTTTTGATGATTCCCTGCTTGCTTGCTGCTACTACTTGCTTCATCATCGCATTCATCGGTGCTCCCCCAGTGGACATTGATGGTATCCGTGAACCAGTTGCTGGTTCTTTGATGTACGGAAACAACATCATCTCTGGTGCTGTTATTCCTTCGTCCAATGCAATTGGACTGCACTTTTATCCTATCTGGGAAGCTGCCTCTCTTGATGAGTGGCTATATAATGGCGGTCCTTTCCAACTTGTAGTGTTCCACTTCCTCATCGGTATCTATGCCT
>JAURGL010000233.1 GCA_030833825.1 Vulcanococcus sp. SFB_649D_100_25
TGCCCCCGGCCATGGCGCTGTAGCTCTGACCGAAGAACACGCGGGTGCTCACGATCAGGCCATACACAAACACCCCGCAGATGATCGAGGGCACCCCGGCCAGCACGTTCGTGCCAAAGCGCACGAAACGGGCAAACCAGCCTGCGGCGGCAAATTCCGCGAGATAGACGCCTGCTCCCACGCCCACGGGCACGGCGATCAGGGCAGCGATCAGGGTCACGATCAAGGTGCCCACAATCGCGTTGCCGATGCCACCGCCATCGAGGCCGGGCGGTGGTGGCAGCGAGGAGAGCAGCTGCAGGTTGAGCAGCGAGCCGCCCTTAATCAGCACATAGGCGATCACGACGATCAGTGGCAGCACCGCCAGGGCGGTGAACAGCCCAGCGATCACGGTGAGCAGCTGGTTCCAGCGGTTGCGGGCCAGCGAGGGCTGAAGGGTGAGGGAGCCGCGGGCGTAAGAGGAGGTCATCGCGCTCAGTACTTCAGGCTCAGGCGGCGCACGATCTTCTGGGCGAGCAGGTTCACCAGCAAGGTGAGAAGCATCAACACCAGGGCGGCGTACATCAGGGCTGACACCTGCAGCCCATCGGCTTCACCGAACTGGTTGGC
>JAURGL010000234.1 GCA_030833825.1 Vulcanococcus sp. SFB_649D_100_25
CAAATGACATGAACATGGAAGCAGGAGGTCAACCAAATCTTAGGGATGCAATGAATGACATTGCAAATACAGTTGAGTATTTGTTAGATAAAAAATAAAGCAGTCCCCTATAGCTCAATGGTAGAGTATTTGACTGTTAATCAAAGTGTTCCTGGTTCGAGTCCAGGTGGGGGAGTTGGGAGTTCTGGAAATGTCTGGATCTTCCTCTAAATCCTAAGTTATCTTAGGTCAGGGGATTGATCACCCCTGTCATGCACATGTGGCGGAATTGGTATACGCGCTGGGTTTAGGTTCCAGTGGAGCAATCCATGAAGGTTCAAGTCCTTTCATGTGCACCTAGGGGGATTAGTTTAGTGGTAAAACAGGTGCTTTGCAAGCATCAATCACCAGTTCGACTCTGGTATCCTCCATTTTCTAAATAGTTTTAGGATGCCATAGTATCATGAGCAGATTCTTAGAACTAATCAGTAGAACATCACCACAACCAGCACCACAGGTTGAAGAAGTTAAGGAAGAACCTGTTGCTGAAGTGAAAGAAGAAGCACCAAGAACTACAAGAAAAAGAAGCAAAAAAGCATAACTGTGTGCCACATGTAGAAGTGGCACA
>JAURGL010000235.1 GCA_030833825.1 Vulcanococcus sp. SFB_649D_100_25
ATCGCCTCGCAGCGGGAGGCGCTGTTCGTGCCTCGGGGCACCTCGCTGCAGGCCCAGTTAATGGCCTTCAGGCAGCTGAAGCGGCGAGTCGCCTTCGTGGTCGATGAGTACGGCGACGTGCTGGGTATGGTGACCCTGGAGGACATCCTGGGTGAGGTGGTCGGTCACTTCACCCATCAGGCCGGGGCGCTGGACAACCCCATCGACCATCAGGCCGACGGCAGCTGCGTGCTGGCGGGCTCAGCGCCGGTGCGACTGCTCAATCGGCAACTCGGCTGGGACCTGCCGACCGACGGCCCGCGTACGCTGTCCGGACTGGTGATCGAATACCTGGAAACGATTCCCGAGCCGGGCACCAGCCTCAAGCTCGCGGGGCGCGCCATCGAGATCCTGCAGACCGGGGACAACACGATCCGCGCCGTCCGCCTGTGGCCGGACCGCCCGTCATGACTCCTGCAGGACTTCGATCGCCTCCGCCACCCGGCTGATTCCCTTGACCTCCACCCCCGGTATGGGCTGGCGGGGACAATTTGCCTTGGGTACCAGCGCACGTGAAAAACCGTGTTTGGCTGCCTCACGCAACCTTTCTTCGCCATGC
>JAURGL010000236.1 GCA_030833825.1 Vulcanococcus sp. SFB_649D_100_25
CTTGCTTCATCATCAACGACCAATACCTTTTCTTTATTACTTGTAGACTTCTGTATCACTTTCAACAATTCTTATTTTTTTTCAATTTCTTTTATTAAATATACAAAGATAGTATAAATAAACAAAAATATATTTATAAACTCAAATTTATAAATAGGATGAATAAAGAAGAATTATAAAAGAATACAATTTTCGCCAAAAAAAGAAAAAAAGTTCATAAACAAAAAAAGGGGGGTTGACAATTTACAAAATTAAAATTAATGTTATTCGCATAGTTCAAGAAACGACGAAAGTCTTATCTAAAAACTGAATTGAAAAAGAAGACTTAATTAGACTTCAAACTTAAATATTGGATATCATGGAGAGTTTGATCCTGGCTCAGGATGAACGCTGGCGGTATGCTTAATACATGCAAGTCGTACGAGGGCTTTTAGCCCTAGTGGCGGACGGGTGAGTAACACGTGAGAATCTGCCCTTAGGAGGAGGATAACAGCTGGAAACGGTTGCTAATACTCCATATGCCGAGAGGTGAAAGGAATTTCTGCCTAAGGAGGAGCTCGCGTCTGATTAGCTAGTTGGTAGGGTAA
>JAURGL010000237.1 GCA_030833825.1 Vulcanococcus sp. SFB_649D_100_25
TAGGTTAATAAAGGTAGTTTAAAATAAAATATCTATTAGCCTATGTAAATCAGATATTTTTTGCTATAATTCCCATATAGATAACTATTTAATAAATTCTATTGGAGAAATGGTCGAGTGGTTTAAGGCGCAGCACTGGAAATGCTGTTTGAGGGTAACCTTAACGAGGGTTCGAATCCCTCTTTCTCCTTAGACATAGACTTATACTACGATTAAATAGATAAAACTAATTAGAGAGTAAAAGTTGACTTAGATATTAAGTGTACATTATTATAATGACATAAATCATATATGCGCCTTTAGTTCAGTTGGTAGAACGCAGGTCTCCAAAACCTGATGTCGGGGGTTCGAGTCCCTCAGGGCGTGTTTTTTAAATATAAAAAGTATAGTTATAGAATATCCGAGAATATAATACTATAATGGTATGTAGATAAAACTTAGATTATATTATTACTAGTCTAATAATAAATACAAAAAAAAGATAAAAAAAATATGGCTAAAAAAGTTGTAGGCATGATAAAGCTAGCGATTGAGGCAGGCAAAGCCACACCCGCTCCGCCAATTGGACCTGCTTTAGGTCAA
>JAURGL010000023.1 GCA_030833825.1 Vulcanococcus sp. SFB_649D_100_25
GATCGGCTTGAAGGTGGAGCCGGGCTCATAGAGGTCCTGGACGGACCATTCGCGGAAGAGGCCTGGCTTGAAGGACCAGAAGCGATTGGGGTCGTAGGTGGGGGTTGATGCCAGTGCAACCAGCTCCCCGTTGCGCACATCCATGACCAGGGCCACACCCCGCTTGGCCTTCCACTGCTTCACCTGGTTGGTGAGGGCCATCTGGGCCACCTGCTGAAGGCGAGCATCGAGGGTGAGTTGCAGGCGTAGATCGTCCCCATAGAGCACCCCGGCCTTCAGGCCATCAGGCAAGGGAGTCCCGTCAGCTCCGCGACGCATGTTGCGTTCGGATTCGTGGCGGCGCAGATCCCGGTCTCGGCTTTGCTCGAGGCCAGCCTGGGGGATGCGTTCCAGGTTGAGGAATCCCACCACATTGGCGAACAGCCCCCCCTGGGGGTACACCCGCTGGGGGTAGGCCTCGAGGTCAATCCCACTGATCCCCAATTCCCGCACTCGCTGGGCGGTCTCAGGGTCGAGGTCGTTAACCAGTTTCACGCCCGATTTCCGGCCCTCCATTGCTTTGACCAGTTCCGCCATGGGCTTGCCGAGAACCGTGGAGAGTTTGCGGGCCACATCGAGCGGGCTGCGCAGGCGTCCGATGTCGTCGCCGGGGAATGAGAAGTAACGGGGGTGTGCCCAGAGGGTGAACCGTTCTTCGTCGAGGGCGACGAGACGTCCCTGGCGATCAACGATTGTGCGTCGACGTCCCAGGGGAGTGACCGTCTGGGTCTGGATCGATCGGGCCCGTTCCAGAAGCTCATTGCCCTGGATCACCTGCACCCAGGCCAGGCGCAGGGCCAGTCCGGCGAGCCCCGCCGCCAAGAGGGAATACACCATCCACAACCGCTTGGCTGGGACAGGTTGAAAGTTCAGAACCCGTTGTCTGCGGCCTCTGCCACTGCTGGCCCGTGGTGCAGGGCGTCGCCCCTGCAGCCCCTCCATCGCCATCAGTAGCCGGGAAGGATCTGACCGGGATTCACCTGGGCCAGAAGGGTGTCAAAACCGGAGGCAGTCGTCGGCGCCGGCGGGTCCACATACACGAGCTTCTCGCTGCTGGTGGGCTCCAGCAGGGTGGGCTTGCGGGTCATCGAGAGATGGTGCTGCTCCAGCATGGCCGAAGATTCCTGAAGGCGATGTTCCAGTCGCTGGGCGGACTCCAGGTTCTGGAAGCTGCTGGTCCAGCGGCCCTGCCAGTGCAGGGTGAGAGCGCTGAGGCCAAGAACGGCTACCCCGAGACCTACCAGGCTGCCGTCGGCGATGCGATGAAGGTTGCCGAGCCAGGGTGAACGCCGTTCGAGCTGCCGAGCAGACAGGGATCCCTGGATCAGTTCGAGCGGTTTGCGGGAGCGGCTGTTCTGTGCCTCACTGCGCTGCTGGAGCGGAACGGCAACCACAAACGTCGTCAAGATCTGCGCAAGTCAACCATGCGACGGTGACCGCAGCAAGCAGTTGTTGCGGAGTCCTGTTTCACCAGCCCAGCACCACCAGATTCAAGAAGGTCAGGCTGTTCCACAGGGCGTGCATGAAGACGCAACTCGCCAGCCGTCCGCCCCGCCAGCGCAACCATCCAAGGCCCAGTCCAAGGACCAGTAGCGGAGGAAACTCGCCCAGGCTGAGGTGGGCGACGGCAAAGACCGCCGCGCTCAGCAGAATTCCCCAGCCGGAGCCCAGATGGCGGGCCGCCACGGGTAGCAGAACGCCCCGAAAGATCGTCTCCTCAAACAGGGGAGCCAGCACGATTGCCGTCAGCCCAAAACAAGCCAGAGCCGGCAGGTTGTGGCTGTTCAGCACCAACTCCAGCAGCGGATTGCTTCCGCCAGGGTCTCCAAAGAGTTTCGACTGCATCCAGCCGGTGAAACTCACCAGCGGAAGAACCATCAGGAATCCCTTGAGGGCCATGCGCAGGTTCAGCCCGGCGGGCCACCAGCGAAATTGCAACCAGCCGCCCTCGGGAGCGTTGCCCAGGGATCCCAGCATCCAGCGCAGGATCAGCAGAGGCCCCGCCATCAGGGCTGCATAGAGCCCCACCACCGTGAGGCCCTGCCGCAGGGTCGGGTTGAGGGACAGCCCATTGAGAAGGGACGCCAGGAGCGGTCCCACCACGAGCGGGGTGAGCAGCTCACCCACCACCACAAAGCCGCCGGCGACCAGGAGGACCACATCCACCCCCGAGAGGGGTGGCCCCTGCCAGGGGGCCGGAGCTGCCGAGCGTCCCCGCCAGCGTTGCCACAGCTCCCGCAGCAGCAAGGCCAGGCCCAGCAGCAATCCGCCGCCTGGCACGAGGGTCACGGCCAGGAGCTGGGTCCTGGCCCTCTGGGCGGTCCCGGCGCGATCACAGCCATTGATGTCGAGAGCTGTCTCGCAGGTCCATTGCCGCACCAAGGTCGAACCATTGATCTGCTTGAGCAGGTCCCTGACCTCTAGGGCGCTGAGGCTGCCGGGTTTGTCCAGGCCATCCGCCAGGCGCTGAAACGGCCCCCCAGCGGAGCTCAGGGCACTGATGTTTCGGCTGGCGAGTTCCGCTTGGCCCTGCCGTGCCTGCACCAGGGCCTGCTCCAGCAACAGATCCGCTGACGTCGCCCTGCCGGCCTCGGCGTCCTGGTTGATCTGGTCGTTGAGGGCCTTGCTCAAGGAGGCCAGAGGGTCCCCCGCTGCCAACCATTGCCGCAGGGGGGGCTGCAGGTCGGGGGCGGCCAGAACCGTCAACTCCAGCTGGCGGAGGTTCAGGGCGTTCCCCACGGAGGGGCGGTTCAGGCTGTCGATGAGTCCGTTCAGCCAGAGCAGCAGGCTCAGGGCCAAGCTCACCAACGCCAGGCCGAGCTTCCATCCGGGACTGCCGGCTCCACCGTTGTTTGCGCTCACCCCGTCGCCGGCCTCCCGTGCTTCGTTCCGGGCATTCTGTCGGCTTGAGGAACCCCGAAAGCACTCCAATACGATGACTTTTCGTCTCCTAAGTGCCCGTGTCTCTGCGGATCCTGCTGGTTCGTCATGGCCTGAGCAGCTTCAACCTGGAGCACCGCATCCAGGGGCGTGACGATCTCTCATCGCTCACCGATGAGGGGGCCAAACAGGCCCTCGCCACCGGGGAAGCTCTGCGCGGGCTGAAGATCGATGCGGCCTACAGCTCCCCCTTGCGCCGGGCCCACGACACGGCGCAGGCCCTGCTGGCGGCCCACGGTGACGGGCTCGAACCTGAGCTCGATGAGGATCTACTGGAGGTGGATCTCTCCCCATGGAGTGGTCTGCTGAGCAGCGAGGTGCGGGAACGCTTCCCCGAGGCTCATCAGCTCTGGACCCACCACCCAGAACAGCTTCAGTTGCAGCGTCCGGATGGCAGCAGCTATGCCCCCATCCCTGAACTGATGGAGCAGGCCCAGCACTTCGTTGACAGGCTGCTGGCTGCCCATGATCCCGCCTCCCCGAACCCGCAGACCGTGCTGGTGGTGGGACACAACGCCATCCTGCGCTGCGTCGTGCTGACGCTGCTGGGGCTCCCCGCCTCAGGCTTCCGCCGCCTGCGCCTCGATAACGCCTCGCTCTCGGTTCTGAACCTCATCCCGGTTGAGGGGCGTCTCACCGTTCAGATCGAATCGCTCAACGGCACCACCCACCTCCATCCGGAGGTCTGTGCCAGCACCTTCCCCAGCAAGGGCCCGGGCCCCCGCCTGCTGCTGGTCCGCCACGGCGAAACCGACTGGAACCGTCAGGGTCGTTTTCAGGGCCAGATCGATATTCCCCTCAACGAGAACGGTCGAGCCCAGGCCGCTGCAGCCGGGGACTTCCTGCGCAAGGTGAACTTCGATCGCGCCTACACCAGTTCGATGGCGCGTCCTCGCCAGACGGCGGAGGGGATCCTTCAGCACCACCCCGGCGTTCCCCTGACCAGCGTTCCCCACCTGGTGGAGATCGGCCACGGTGACTGGGAAGGTTGCCTGGAGGAGGAAATCTCAGCCAGCTGGTCGGAGTTGCTGGCGGCCTGGAAACGGGCACCGGAGACGGTGCAGATGCCCCAGGGCGAGAACATTCACGAGGTCTGGGAGCGCTCCCTCAACGGCTGGAACACCATCGCTGCGAGCCTCGGCAGCGGCGAAACCGCTCTGGTGGTGGCCCACGACGCCGTCAACAAGACGATCCTCTGCGCCCTGCTGGGCCTTACCCCAGCGGACATCTGGGCGGTCAAACAGGGCAACGGCGGTGTGACCGTGATTGATTACCCCCACGGCACCGATCAGCCTCCGGTGGTGGTGTGTTTGAACCAAACCGCCCATCTTGGGGGTGTTCTTGATCGCACCGCCGCTGGTGCGCTCTGACGCCGGCCTCCAGAACTTGCGATGACGATCAACCCCCTCCAGCCGCTGGTGCTCCAACAGGTGCAGCTGCTGGAGGGACCATCCCAGGATCCAAGACCTGTCGATGTCCGTCTGGATCAGGGCCGCATCACGGCCATTGGGGGGAGTTGTCTCCTCGATGGCCAAGCCGAGGGTCTGCCGGTTCTGCCGGCTTCTGAGCTGCTGCTGGCCCCTGCCCTGGTGGATCCCCATTCCGTCTTGGTGGATCCCCAGAGCGGTGTCGCAGAGACCCTGACATCCCTGGAACGATCTGCCATTGCCGCTGGCTATGGCACGGTGGCGCTGTTGCCCCAGGCACTCCGGTGGCGCGAGTCCCCTGAGCAGCTGCAGCCTCCCCGTCTGCGCAGTGGCTTGCGGAGCGTGCTGTGGGGCAGCTTCAGCCTTGGCGGTGAAGGCCGGGTCTTGGCTCCCCATGCCGATCAGCTCGCCGCAGGAGCCATTGGCCTGGCCGATGGCGAGGACTTGCCCGGCCTGGCACTGCTGGAGCGGGGCCTCAGCCTGGCCGAAATGGAGGACGCCCCTCTGCTGCTGGCCCCGCGGGACTCCCGCCTCGCTCAGGACGGATTCGTGCGGGAAGGGGTCGATGCCCTCCGGGCGGGCTGGCCGATGGATCCGCCCACCAGTGAGACCATCCCCCTGCAAAACCTGCTGTCCCTTGCGGCGCGCTACCCCCATTGCCGGCTGCAGCTGATGAACCTCTCCACCGCTGAGGCTGTGGATCAGTTGGGGCGACTGGCGGAAGAGCGACGTCCCGAGGCCACGGTTTGTTGGTGGCATCTGCTGGCGGACACCGGAAGCCTCGATCCCATCGCCGAGGGTTGGCGGATGCGTCCCCCCCTGGGGACCCCGGCTGATCGCCAGGCACTCAAACAGGCCTTGGCCCAGGGGCTGATCACAGCCGTGGCTGTGCATCATCAAGCCCTGGATCCGGAAGAGCAGTTGTTGCCCCTGGATCAGCGACAGGTCGGGGTGGCGGGTCATCGCTTTGTCCTGCCGGCCCTCTGGCAGGAGCTGGTGGTGCGGGATGGGTGGAGCGTCAGTGCCCTCTGGCAGGCCCTGTGCTTCGGCCCGGCCGCGCTGTTGAACCTGCCCCCACCGCGGCTGCAGCTGGGTAGTCAGGATTGGTTGTTGTTTGATCCGTCCCGGCGTTGGGCCGCCGCCGCTGATCCTGAAGCGCCCCTGGCGGCCAATCAGCCCTTTGGCCGCTCAACCCTCACCGGTCAGGTGATCGCAGCAGGCCTCAACCCTGAGCTTTGGCGCGGGGCGCCTGAAGCGGATCACCACTCTTGAGTTCTCCGGCGGTGCCGAGCGGCCAGAAGCGCCAGAAGGCCCGTCCGATGATTTCTTTCTCCGGGAGGAAGGGCCCGCCGGGCCAGAAGCGGCCATCCCAACTGTTGGCACGGTTGTCCCCCAGCACCAGGACGTGGCCAGGGGGGACCACGGTATTCAGGGTGCGGCAGGGCCCCATGCCGAAGGCATCGACCGGGCAGTAGTTCTGCACGTAGGGCTCCTTGAGGGCCAGTCCGTTGACGTTCACCTCACCGCGTGGATTGACCACCACCCGATCGCCGGCAACGGCGACCACGCGTTTGATGTAGGCGTCACAGGCCGGATTCTGCAGGCCGGGAATGCTGTTGACGATGGGCAGATTCACCAGCAGGCAGCGCAGCGGACCCGCTTGCTGATCGCTGCTCAGGACCGGATCGAAGTGATGGGGGGCATGGAACACCACGATCTCCCCCCGTCGAGGGGAGCGGCCGCGGAAGCTGAGTTTTTCCACCAGAAGGCGGTCCTGCAATTGCAGCCCCGGCAGCATTGAGCCTGAAGGGATGTAGCGGGCCTCCAGGACGTATTGCCGGACCCCAAGGGCAACCCCCAGGGTGATCAGGACGCCCCTCCAAAACACCCAGGGGCTTTCGTTCTGTTGTGTGCTGGTGGCCGGTGAAGGATCGTGCGAGGACAAGGACGGGGCTGCCAGCAAGGGGTTCGGCTAGGGAAGATTAGGGCGGCCCGTCTGTCGCCCTTGATGGTTCGTCCGCGTTGGTTGTCGGTGCAAAGGACAGCGGCCTCGCGCTCCTGGTTGCTGTGGGACCGGACCATCGCCATCTGGGCTGCGGTGAATCTGGTCTGGGTGGCGTTTGACATCACGTACGTCCCCTTCCGGACCTTCTGGCTGCAGCGGAATCTGACCCCCCTGCCCCAAGTGCCTCTGGTGGTCCCCCTGACGGTGCTGCCGGACATCACGCCGCTCTATGACCCAGTCAAGGGGATCGAACCCCATCGGGAAACGCAGGCCTATCTGCGGCAGTTTCAAGACCTCGACCTGGCCCTGAGCGCCCAGGTCCCGCTGGTTTCCACCGCGCCCCAGCGTCGCCGCCAGGTGGAGCTGACCCTGGCCCTGATCAACGAGAACCCCTTCGCAGCGTCCGGCAACAGCGGGACTCTGGAAAAACTCAAGAACCGTCTTCGCCAGCGCGCCGGGCTCGACTCCGCCAAGCAGTCCGCCGATCTTCTGCTCAGTGATGCCTGGTTGAAGCGCCATCGCTGGCAGGAGGAGCGCCGCTTCTGGCAGCAACAGATCCTGCCCCTGGTGGCCACCAGCTACTGGCGATCGATCGATGAGAACGGCCGTCCCACCGATCATTTCTGGCGCTACGACCTCATGCTGTTCCAGAGCGTCTTCGCCCTGGACATCCTTCTGCGGATGCTGCGCCTGCGCCGCCGCTTCCCAGGCATCAGGTGGCGTGATGCCCTCCTGCGCCGCTGGATCGACCTGCCCCTTCTGCTTCCCTTCTGGAGATGGCTCCGGATCGCCCCGGTGGTGGAGCGTCTGTCCCAGGCCGGCTTGATCGATGTGGAACCCCTGCGGGCGGTCATCAGCCGAGGGGTGGTTTCCCTGTTGGCTCTGGAGCTCTTTGAGGTCCTGGCTTTGCAGTTGGTGGATGGGACCCAGTCACTGATTCGATCCCCCCAGTGGCCGCGCATGATCCGCGGCCTGCGCAGCCATCAGAGCGTCAGTGCGCCTTCCCCCCAGGCCGAACAGCCCCTGCTGGGTTTGGTGCGGCTGTGGGGACCGATGGTGCTGGGCCAGGTCACCCCCCGGCTGACCCCCGAGTTGCAGTCCCTGCTGGGCCATGCCCTGGAACAGAGTCTGAGGGAGGTTCCTGGGGCCGCTGTTGTGCCGGCCGTCGTGGCCCGCCAGTTGAGTGCGGGGATGGTGGACAGCCTGGTGGAGCTCTCCCGGGGGACCGCAGAACGGCTGGCGGAAAGCGATGAGCGGCAGGCTGCACTGCTGCAACGTTTTGGCGATCGCTTCTGGGAGGAGCTGGCCACGGCCCTGGAGCGTGGAGACACCCTCGAGCGCTCCCAGTTGCTGCTGTGCGGCCTGCTGCAGCAGCTCAAGCTCAACTACCTCGCCCAGATGAACCGTGCGGGGATCGGGGCTCTGATGGAGGAGCTCGATCAGCTAACAGTCCCCGGGAGTCCTACGCCAGAGCCGCCTCCCACTCCTCCTGTTTGAAGCCCACAAGTGGTGCTCCAGAGGGGGTGATGGCAAAGGGCCGTTTGATCAGCTTTCCATCGGCCGCCAAGGCCCCAAGAGCTTGGGCGTCATCCATGGCTTTGACCATCTCCGACCCCAGGGCGCGGTAGCTCTGCCCGCTGGTGTTGAACAGGCGTTTGCGCCCGAGGTTCTCCAGTGCCAGTTGCAGTTCCCCAGGGCTGGGTGGTGTCCTGGTGATGTCAATCAGTTCGAGGTTGCCGGCATCCACAGAAAAGCCCTGCAGGGCGAGCCATTGCAGGGCTTTGCGGCAGGTTCCGCATTGGGCGTAGCTGTAAACGCGCAATGGGCCCGTCTGACTCACTTGCCGAGGAGATTCTTGATCGCGCCCACGAGGCTGTTGGAACCTGCACCGGCACCGCCTTGGGGGCGGGTGCGCACGGTCACGTCGCCGTTGACGCTGGTGCGGCAGCTGAGGCGGTAGTTGGCGGGACGGTCAGCCAGGTAAACCTGCTCCACATCGCTGCGGGGGGAGAGGTTCTGCATGCCTTCCACAACTTCCACCACACAGGTGCCGCACTGGCCGACGCCACCGCAGTTGTTGAGGTTGTTGAGGCCCTTGTAAGGGTTGATGCCGGCGTCTAGAGCCGCTTTGCGAAGGTTGGCACCCTCGATGCAACCGACCTGCTGGCCTTCCTGTTCAAAACGGATGGTGGGCACGGTCGGACGGGGATCTTCGGCGCCGACAAACTTACCTGCCCGGCGTCGTTTGTTGAAACCCAATCAGCGGGCTGACACCATTTGCATCGTGGTGTCTCGCTGCGATCTCCCTAGCATTGGGCTTGCAGCATGCGTTTCGGTGAATCCAGCGGGCTACGACCGGCTCCAAAGCCAGGTGATTCCCGGTTACGGAAGCCTCGCCCGTTTGGCGGTTGCCCTGCTGAGCTGCTCCCCGGAGGCGCGAGCAACTGGCTCTGAGGTGTTGGTGGCCGGGTGCGGGACCGGGGCAGAACTGTTGGAGGCGGTGGCCCAACGGCCGGACTGGCAGCTCACCGCCTTGGATCCCAGTGCGGAGATGCTGGCCGAATCGCAGCAGCGCCTGAGCAACGCCCCCGCCACCGCCTCCGCCGCCATCCGTTGGCAGCAGTCAACGGTGGAGGACCTGGTGAATCAGACCGGTATGGAAGGTCGCTTCTCCGGGGGACTCTCCGTCCTGGTGCTGCAGTCCCTCCCCGATGACGGGAGCAAGCTGGCCTTCCTCAGCGCCCTGGCCCGCTGTTTGAAGCCCGGCGCGCAATTGGTGCTGGTTGATCTGATGCGCAGCGCCCAAAGCTCCCTGGAGCCGCAGTTGGATGCCGCTTGGTTGGCGTTTCAGGCCGCCAGCGGGCTCGATGCTTCAGCTGCCCTTGGGGCCAGCCAGGGCTTGCATCCCATTGGCCTTGCCCGCTTGACCAGCCTCGTGAATGCGGCGGGCTTCGGGGATCCGGCCCGCATTTTTCAAGCCCTGGGTTTTGAGGGCTTCCTGTTGCAGAAGCAGGCCTAGCCCCGGGCCTGGTTCGCCGCCTGGATGCAGCGCTCGATCAGCCCTGGGGCCTGGTCGGCATCCAACCAGCCAAGGATTTCGACCACACGACCTTCGAGGCTTTTGTAGGTGCGGAAGAACTCCGCCACTTCCTCCAGTTGATTGGGGGCGATCTGGCGGATGCTCTGGATGCCCCGCTGTCGCGGATCGGCCTCGGGAACGCAGAGCAACTTCCCGTCGTGGGCCCCGCAGTCGAGCATGTCCAGAATCCCGATGGGTCTGGCTCGGATCAGGCAGCCCGCAAAGGTGGGCTCCTGCATGATCACCAGGGCATCGAGTGGGGCCCCGTCCTCCGCCAAGGTGTTGGGGACAAAGCCGTAATCGAACGGGTAGCGAACCGAGGAGTGCAGCACCCTGTCGAGGGCCATCACCCCAGCCTCGTCGTTGTACTCGTATTTATTGCTGCTGCCCGCGGGAATCTCGACCACCAGGTTCACCAGCCCTGGCTCCGGAGAGGCCTGGAGACTGCGCAAGTCCATGGGACGGTGTGCTCTGGGGTGCTTGGGGACCGGTCGGCTGGGGGCGACCACTGATCACGCTGCCCAGCGGTATCACCAGTGTGCAGACAGCCAGCACAAAACCCAACAGCGGGGCTGTCATGTCAAAGACCAGGCTTGAACTGAAGGTTTCGTCGCCGCCCTCCGCCTGTTTGTCGTTGGATCGGCTGCTCGCTGACGGGTTGTCGGCCACCGTGGTGGGGGCGAGAGCAGATCCGCTGGTTCGGGGAGGGGGGTCTGAGTCCATGCAGGGTTTTGAAGTGAAAACCCGAATTCAATCGAAGTTGTTCATCCTTGCACCCTGGGAGTTAGCCGAAGCCAGCAACTCTGACCTGATGCAGATCAGGCTCATCCAGGGAGCAAGTTTGTCGGGGGGGACAGCGTTGGGATCAAGCGGCGGGACGGGCCTGTTCGTGCTGTTCGCGGCGGGAGTCCAGGGGGGTTGGGGTGATGTTGCTGCTATCCAGCAGTTCGCGAATCGAACGCAGCTCATCAAGGATTGAGCCCAAGAGTTGCTGGGTTGCGGTGGACGGTGAATTCAGCACCTCCACCGTGACCTCCTTGATGCGCAACACATCGCGGGCAAATCGAGCCACCTCGTTGGGGTGGAACATCAAGGGCTCTTTCTGATCGCTGCGATATTCCGGGTTGAGCTTGCGCGGATTGAAGGGGGGATTGAGGTTGCGCGGATCGGTGTTGGTGTAGCGGTAAACCGAAGCCCGTGAGCGGTTCAGGGAGCGCTGCACCTCATCGATGCCAATGAGGTTCTCGGCCTGCTCGGAGCTGTTGGCAGCGAGCTCTGCGGAGGCTTCGCCGCCGGTGAAGCCCGCCATCCCCTGACCCATTCCAACGGCATACGAATGGGGGTTCATGAGACGGGCTTGCGACAGATTGGAATTGACCGGAAGCTAGCAGGCTTTCCTCTCGTGAACTGGAATTCTTTCTGCTTTTCAGGTCTGCCTGTGGCGCTTTCTCAATCGGTTGCGACGGCCTCCCGTCTGGCGATCAAGGGCGCCCGCAGCTTGGTGGTAGCTTCCGCCCTCTCTGATGGATGGTCCCATGCGCGTCTCCCGCCTGATGCTGGTGACGCTGCGGGATGATCCGGCTGAAGCGGAAATTCCCTCCCACAAGCTCCTGCTTCGGGCCGGTTACATCCGCAGGATCGGGAGCGGCATTTATGCCTACCTGCCTTTGCTTTGGCGGGTGCTGCAGAAGATCTCCGCCATCGTTCGTGAGGAGCTCAACGCGGCCGGGGCCCTCGAGACGCTGTTGCCCCAGCTCCAGCCCGCTGAACTCTGGCAGCGGAGCGGCCGCTGGGCCGGTTATACCGATGGCGAGGGGATCATGTTTCACCTCGAGGATCGCCAGGGCCGGGAACTGGGCCTCGGGCCCACCCACGAAGAGGTGATCACAGCCCTGGCTTCGGATCTGCTCCGCTCCTACCGGCAGTTGCCGGTGAACCTGTACCAGATTCAAACCAAGTTCCGCGACGAGATCAGACCCCGGTTTGGGCTGATGCGAGGGCGTGAATTCATCATGAAGGACGCCTATTCCTTCCATGCCGATGAGGCCTGCCTCAAGCAGACCTACGCCGCCATGGACCAGGCCTATCGCCGCATCTTCAGCCGTTGCGGCCTGAGGGCGGTGGCGGTGGAAGCCGATAGCGGCGCCATCGGTGGATCCGCCAGCCAGGAGTTCATGGTCACGGCTGATGCTGGCGAGGACCTGATCCTGGCCAGCACCGACGGGCGCTATGCGGCTAACCAGGAGCGGGCTGTGTCGCTTCCCGCTGAGGCCGTCCCGCTCCCGGGTGGTGCTCGCTCGGCTGGGAGTGGTGAGGCCCTCGCCACCCCCGCGCAGACCAGCATCGAGCAGCTCTGCGAGGCCCACGGCTTTCACCCCAGTCAGACGGTGAAGGTGCTGCTCCTGCTGGCTCGTTTCGAGGACGGCTGCCAGCAGCCCCTCCTGGTGAGCCTGCGGGGCGACCAGCAGCTCAATGAGGTCAAGTTGGCCAATGCCGTGACCGCCCGCTGCTCCGCCGATCACGGCACGCTGCTGGACATCGCTCCTTTGAGCGCTGAGGCCGCCACCCGAGAGGGGCTCTCTGCGTTGCCCCTCGGATTCATGGGCCCCCACCTGGAGGATGCGGTCCTCAGCGGCGCCGCCAGTTGGACGCCGCGCTTCCTCCGGTTGGCCGATGCCACCGCCACGGCCCTTGAGGCGTTCGTGTGTGGTGCCAATACAACCGACACCCACCTCGTCGGTGCGGGATGGGGGGCTCTTTGCCCCGCCCCTGACAGCCTCGATTTGCGTGCCGCCCAGCCCGGGGACCGCTGTCAGCACGATCCGAGACAACAGCTCGAGGCCAGTCGCGGGATCGAGGTGGGCCATATCTTCCAGCTCGGGCGCAAGTACTCCTCTGCGCTCGAAGCGACCTTCACCAACGAAGCCGGCCAGGACGAGCCTCTCTGGATGGGCTGCTACGGGATCGGTGTGTCCCGCCTGGCCCAAGCGGCAGTGGAACAGCACCATGACGCCAATGGCATCTGCTGGCCTACGGCCATCGCTCCCTATGAACTGATGCTGGTGATTGCCAATGCGGCTGATGCGGAGCAGGTGGCCCTGGCGGAACGCCTGTACGAGCAGTTCGGAGCGGCAGGGGTGGAGGTGCTCCTCGATGACCGCTCCGAGCGTGCCGGGGTGAAATTCAAGGACGCTGATCTGCTGGGAATCCCCTGGCGGGTGGTGGTGGGCCGTGGGGCTGCAACCGGCATGGTGGAGCTGGTGGAGCGGGCCAGTGGTGAGAAGCGCGAGATTCCGGCTGCCGAGGTGCAGGCCGCGCTTCTGGAGCGCCTGCTCCCGGAACGCTCCGGTTTGGTGGCGGCTTAAGCCACCTAGGATCCAGCCCAAATTGCAACAACTCCCATGGCTGCTGGTTGGCGTCGCATCAAGGCAGCCGTGCTTGCGGTTTGCCTCTGCCTGAGCCTGCTGGTCACCGCATGCTCGGGCGACGGCGGCCCCCTCACCGGCAACTATGTGGAGGACACCGTCGCGGTGGCCGACCAACTGATGGCAACCATCGCCATCAGCCCGGACTCACCCGACCGCAGTGATGCCGAGGCCTCGGCTCGGGCGCTGATCAATGACTACATGGCCCGCTACCGCCCCCAGCGCCAGGTGAATGGACTGGCCTCCTTCACCACCATGCAGACGGCCCTCAATTCCCTGGCCGGTCACTACGCCAACTATCCCAACCGACCCGTTCCGGATGCCCTGAAGGAGCGTCTCAACAAGGAGCTCAAGAAGGCTGAAACCGGTGTGGTGCGCGGCGCCTGATGAACGGCCTCGGCTTCCAGACCCCTTGGTGCTCTCTCACGGCGGCCGAAAGGCCGCTTTTTTCTTGTCTTTGCGGGAATGTTTTGACGGAGGGTCACCTCATCTGAGATCCTTGATGTTTGTGCTTGAAAGCGGCTGCGGGCCGCTGTGTCCTTGGCCAACGTTGTCGTCATCGGTGCGCAGTGGGGTGACGAGGGGAAGGGCAAGATCACCGATCTGCTGAGCCGCTCTGCTGACGTCGTTGTCCGCTATCAGGGCGGCGTCAATGCCGGGCACACGATCGTTGTCGACGACAAGGTTCTCAAGCTGCACCTGATCCCGTCGGGGATCCTTTATCCCGACACGGTTTGCCTGATTGGTGCAGGCACCGTTGTGGATCCGAAGGTGATGTTGGGCGAGCTGGACATGCTCGCTGAGAACGGCATTGCTGTGGACGGCCTGCGCCTGGCCGCCACGGCCCACGTCACCATGCCCTATCACCGCCTGCTGGATCAGGCGATGGAGCAGCGCCGCGGCGACCAACGCATCGGGACCACCGGCCGTGGCATTGGTCCCACCTACGCCGACAAGTCTCAGCGCAACGGGATCCGCATCATCGATCTGCTGGATGAGGCTCGGCTGCGGGATCGCCTCGCAGGTCCTCTGGCGGAGAAAAACGAGATCCTGCAAAAGGTCTATGGCCTTGAACCCCTCGACTTCGAGGCGGTTGTGGCGGACTACGTGGCCTACGGGAAGCGTCTTGCCCCCCATGTGGTGGATTGCACCCGTGTCATCCACCAGGCGGCCAAGGCCAAGAAGAACATCCTGTTCGAAGGGGCGCAGGGCACCCTGCTGGACCTCGATCACGGCACGTATCCCTACGTCACCTCCTCCAATCCCGTCAGCGGTGGTGCCTGCATCGGTGCCGGAGTCGGCCCGACCCTGATCGACCGTGTCATCGGGGTGGCCAAGGCCTACACGACCCGGGTGGGCGAGGGGCCGTTCCCCACGGAGCTGGAAGGAAGCCTGAATGATCACCTCTGTGATCGGGGCGGGGAGTTCGGGACCACCACCGGTCGCCGTCGCCGCTGCGGTTGGTTTGATGGGGTGATCGGTCGGTATGCCGTGGAGGTCAACGGCCTCGATTGCCTCGCCATCACCAAGCTCGATGTCCTCGATGAGCTCGATGAGATCCAGGTGTGCGTCGCCTATGAACTCGACGGTCAGCGCATCGACCACTTCCCAGGGGCTGCTGAAGACTTCGCCCGCTGTAAGCCCATCTTCGAGACCCTGCCGGGCTGGCAGACCTCAACGGCTGATTGCCGTGCCCTTGAAGATCTCCCGCCAACGGCCATGAGCTACCTCCGTTTTCTCGCTGAATTGATGGAGGTGCCGATCGCCATCGTTTCCCTTGGGGCAGACCGCGACCAGACCATCGTTGTTGAAGATCCGATCCATGGTCCGAAGCGGGCTCTCCTCAGCCGCTAATTGCCATGCCTGAGCTCAAATCCCTCGATGTTGTCGGCATTGGCAACGCCATTGTTGATGTGTTGGTCCAGGTCGACGACGACCAGATCGACAACTTCGGCCTCACCAAAGGCACCATGGCCCTGGTGGACGAAGCGCAGGCTGAGGCTCTCTACGCCCAGCTCGGCCCGGGCCTGGAAACCTCGGGTGGCTCCGCCGCCAACACCCTCGCCGGTATTGCTCAGCTCGGCGGTCGTGCTGGGTTTATCGGGCGCGTGCGGGACGACCAGCTGGGCGGGATCTTCGCCCACGACATCCGATCAGTCGGAACCCGCTTCGAGACCCCTGCCGCCAGCGACGGTGCCTCGACGGCCCGCTGTCTGATCCTGGTGTCACCCGATGCCCAACGCACGATGTGCACCTATCTGGGGGCTTCGGTTGCCCTGGATCCCGGCGACCTTGACCTGGAGATGGTGGCTCAGGCCAAGGTGCTTTACCTCGAGGGTTATCTCTGGGATAGCGATGAGGCCAAGCGGGCCTTCATCGCGGCCGCCGAAGTGGCCAAGGCCAGCGGTGCCCAGGTGGCCCTGAGCCTCTCGGATGCTTTCTGCGTGGAACGGCACCGCGAGAGCTTCCTGGACCTGGTCGATGGCCACGTCGACATCCTGTTTGCCAATGAGATGGAGATCACCTCCCTCTACAAGGCGAACAGCTTTGAAGAGGCCGTTGAGCACGTGCGCGGACGCTGCAGCGTCGCTGCCCTGACCCGGAGCGAGCTGGGTTCGGTGATCCTCAGCGGTGACGAACGCCATTCGGTCGAGCCCTTCATGCTCGGTTCGCTGGTGGACACCACCGGGGCGGGAGATCTCTACGCCGCAGGATTCCTGCATGCCTACACCCAGGGCGAAAGCCTGTTGCGCTGCGGCCAGCTCGGATCCCTTTGCGCAGGTCAGGTGGTCACGCAACTAGGGCCGCGCCCGCAGATCAACCTCAAGCAGCTGGTCCAGCAGCACCTGGGTGCGGCAGCCCTCTGATCCAGTCGCCATAGCCCTTGCTGCTGCTGGCTAACCAGTAGAGCCATTCCGGGGTGTCATAGCTGTGCAGTTCCTGCACAGCCTCACTCAGGGAGTCCAGGAGCTCAGGGCTGCTTTTGATCAGGAGCTGAATCTCCTCTGACGCCTCCAGTTTTCCCTGCCACCAATAGATGGCTTCCTGGGGCTGCAGGGCGACGCAGGCCGCCAGCCTGCGCTCCAGGAGTTGCCTGGCGAGGGCCTCCGCCTTGGTCCGATTCGCTTCTGTGGTGAGGGCAAGGACCACCTGGGCATCGGGGCTCTCTGTCATGCCTGGGACGAAGGAGCTCCCAGCTTCTCCAAGAGGGCCTGAAGCGGCAATGCCTGCTCCCCGGGACTGCCGGGTGGGGAGAGCAGGATCAAGTGCAACCCCTCCCGAGCCGCCAGTTCGTGCCAGAGCTGCTCCACGGGGCCTCCAGACTGCCGGCAGAGGACAGCGCTGATCCCCCAGTGCCTGCACAGGGCCGATTCCAAGGCCCCCCCAGCGAGATGCCCAGGACGCACGCAGGCGATGCGGTCGGGAGAGAGCCCAGAGGCGAGGGCCTGCTGCAGGCTCAATGGCCGATCCAGGATGCGGGCGAAATGCTCGCGGGCTGGGCTGGCCCCCAGGGCCGCGGCGAGATGGCGAGAGCCAATGGCCAGAAGCAGCCGCTCCTGTTCCAGGGGCAGGCTGCGCAGGTCCTCCAGGGCAGCGATCGTGCTGAGGGGATGGCTTGGAGTCTTGTCCTCCACCAGGGAGCGATCAAGACGGAGAAGGCGTTGCTGCCTGTCCCGGCAGACCCGCTCGAGTCGTGCGCTGATTTCGCTGGCGAAGGG
>JAURGL010000238.1 GCA_030833825.1 Vulcanococcus sp. SFB_649D_100_25
AGAACAACTTTTGGAAACGTACACTGGAGGAATGGGAATTACTCAAAACATTAGAAAACTATTTGATAAGTATGAAGTATGAAAAACGTAACTATTGAAATGTCTGTCCGCGCTGCAGCGGCAGTTCGTCAAGTTTTGTTCGATGCACAAAAAGGATACTCCACTGGTGACTCTTGCCCAGGGCGAGTCTTTGAAATCCGTGAAGTCATTGTTGACCTTGACGACGCCATCAGTGCTGTGGTAGAATAAGCACACAAGACCCGAAAGGGTCATTTGCTCGTGTGGCGGAATTGGTAGACGCGCTGGGTTTAGGTTCCAGTAGATTTTATCTGTGGAGGTTCAAGTCCTCTCACGAGCACTAAATAGTTCAAAAAGGTAATGGCGTCATTATCACCTGCAGAACTAAGAAAAAGAAATAACTTTTCTCTATTCAAGACCAGAATTGCTGGTAGAGGTGATTTTACTCTTGTTGAGGGTAATGGTCTAAAGGTAAAGATAGATCCAAGAGTTGCTAAGACATTGGGTAGTGTAGACGACTTAGCACAGTATCAGCAGGGTCAGAGTATTATTCTACCAACAG
>JAURGL010000239.1 GCA_030833825.1 Vulcanococcus sp. SFB_649D_100_25
TGACAAAACAAGGCCAGTGCATCCCGGATGTGTCTCACTCCTGGTCTAGAGCCTGTGAGCCGACTGGATACCTGAGATCGTCTTTTCAATCGATCACGGCTGCATTTGCCAGGGATCAAGGCACGCCAAAACCGTTACTCGACTCCGCAATTCGCGATCACAGCATCGCCCTTCGAGCACGAGCACGAGATCATGCACGGGCCATCCCCCTGCTCAACCAATACCTTCCTGAACCTGGAAGCAAGAAGCCTGCATGCCCCAAAAGCCTGCGTACCTGTGTCTACAGCAGGTACGCGTTGAGCTGAGCCTCGACACCGGAATGGGTTTCAGCTTGGCCAAGAGTCCTGGACACAGACCGGGAAGCCATGGACAAGGAACAGTGGCGCGGATCCGTCAGAAAGCAGCCGCGAAGAAGTGGGATCGAGAAGTGACCACTGACGGGTGGAACACCGACAGTTTTGACGAAAAAAACGAACTTGATACCAACTCAACGATGCGAGGTGAGCGAGCGACAAGGCCTCGCAGCAGACAACTTAGACAGGTCTCGAGGATCTCACGTACCATGCATCTGAGGACCAG
>JAURGL010000240.1 GCA_030833825.1 Vulcanococcus sp. SFB_649D_100_25
TTTGATTTGTGCGGCAACACCTTCATTACCTTTAGCACCGATACCAGTGGGCCATTTGATTGCCTTACCAACACCAGCAGTCCAACCACCGAAAGAATCCAGTGAGTTGGTGAAGGCAAAAGTGGTGCCGGAACCATCAGAACGATGAACCACACGGATTCCACCAGCAGCACAACCAACTTGTTTCCAGTCAGTAATGCGTCCAGCAAATACATCAACAGTCTGTTTCTGAGTGAGTTTCAGTTTGCATCCAGGTTTGTTGTAGGCAACAGCAATGGTGCCGCCAACCATAGGAATCTGAACCACACCACGCTTGACCTTTGATGCTTCTGATGCCTTGATAGGTTCATCAGAGGCACCAAAGTTTACTGTTCCAGCAACGAATTGACGAACACCAGCACCAGAACCAACGGACTGATAGTTTACACGATTACCAGTTTCCTTATTATAATCAGCAAACCAGCGTTGATAAATGGGTGCGGGGAAAGATGCCGCAGCACCATTGAGTGGAGGTGCTGCAAAGGCCGAAGCAGGGGCAACTGCAAGCATACCAAGGGGAAGAAACGTAGCTAGTTTAA
>JAURGL010000242.1 GCA_030833825.1 Vulcanococcus sp. SFB_649D_100_25
AACACCAAAAGAAGGTGCAAAGAACCAACTGGATTGACCTAGAGGATACATCAGAAACACGCTGACGAACACAGCGATAGGACCAGAGAATGCGATTGCGTTATAAGGACGGATGCCCACCAGACGGGCGATCTCGAACTGACGGAGCATAAATCCAATCAGACTAAAGGCGCCGTGGAGCGCCACAAAAGTCCATAGTCCCCCAAGTTGGAACCACCTGACGATATCCCCTTGAGCCTCAGGACCCCAAAGTAGAAGAAGAGAATGACCCATAGAATCTGCAGGCGTCGACACAGCTGCTGTAAGGAAATTAGCGCCCTCAAGATAACTAGACGCCAACCCGTGGGTGTACCAGCTTGTAACAAACGTTGTGCCAGTAAGCCAGCCACCAAGGGCAAGATAAGCAGTGGGAAAAAGTAATAGTCCAGACCAACCCACAAATACAAAGCGATCTCGTTTAAGCCAGTCATCCAGGACATCAAACCACCCCCTTTGTGAAATTGGTTGTGAAAGAGTTGAAGAAGTCATAGCCTCCTATGTGATTTCTCATATTTATCTTAACA
>JAURGL010000243.1 GCA_030833825.1 Vulcanococcus sp. SFB_649D_100_25
ATAGCCTCCTCATTGATTTAACATATTTATGTTAACACTTCTTAACAAAGAAGTCAATGGGTATTAGTGCTCATCCCCAATAAATCTGACCGAGAGTGAACAGAACAAATACAAGGATCGTAAATATCATCATACCTATGCCTGCCCAGATTACCCAGGGTTCCATAGGTTCGTGCTGAGGATTATGAGACATAAAAAAAGAGGGTTGTTATACCCTCTTAATTATATCAGTTATTCAGTTTTATATCAACCAATGGCAGGTGCAGTGAGAGCAACAGGAGTTGACTCAGCAGCAGCAAGGTCCAGAGGGAAGTTGTGAGCATTGCGCTCGTGCATTACCTCCATTCCCAGTCCAGCACGGTTCAGAACATCTGCCCAAGTGTTGAGCACACGACCTTGACCATCAATGATGGACTGGTTGAAGTTGAAACCGTTGAGGTTGAATGCCATGGTGCTAACACCAAGAGCAGTGAACCAGATGCCAACAACAGGCCATGCAGCAAGGAAGAAGTGCAGTGAACGAGAGTTATTGAACGAAGCATATTGGAAGATCAGACGACCG
>JAURGL010000244.1 GCA_030833825.1 Vulcanococcus sp. SFB_649D_100_25
TGGAACGGAGACGACGTACACGTGGGATGCTACAGGTGTGACGTATGCCGATGTTCTCGTGGTTGGTGGGGGTGGAGGTGGTAGTTGCTCAGGGATTGCCGGTGGCGGTGGTGGTGGTGGTGGTGGTGGGGTAATCATAGACACGGTTAGTTTGGGGGAAGACTCGTATACAATAACTGTGGGAGCTGGAGGTAATGGTGCTATTGGTGACCACGCTCCCGGTACTGCCGGTAAAAACAGTACCGCATTTGGATTAACAGCCATTGGTGGTGGTGCCGGTAATACTGGTGCGAGTGGGGCAGATATAAATGGTGGTTCGGGTGGTGGTGGTGGTGCTGGTAGTGCAAATATAACACCTTTTGGTATAGGGACTTCTGGACAGGGTAATAATGGTGGTGTTGCTTTCCATAGTGGTACTAGTGCAGGTGGTGGCGGTGGTGGAATCTGTACCGATGTTAAAGGTGATGCTTCGTTCGGTGGCGCTGCAGGCGGTAGCGGCGGTGGAGGTCGCGGTTCTTATCACACTCAAAACGTTGGTTTCGATGCAGGTCAGCCTGGCA
>JAURGL010000245.1 GCA_030833825.1 Vulcanococcus sp. SFB_649D_100_25
CTCAACGTGCTGCCTCACCCCGCCGGTCTGGCTCCGTTCTTCACCGGTAACTGGGGCGTTTACGCCGCGAACCCCGACACCGCCTATCAGGTGTTCGGTACCTCTGAGGGCGCGGGCACCGCGATCCTCACCTTCCTGGGTGGCTTCCACCCCCAGACCGAGGCCCTCTGGCTCACGGACATTGCCCACCACCACCTGGCAATTGGTTGCCTGTTCGTGATCGCTGGCCACATGTACCGGACCAACTTCGGTATCGGCCATTCGATTCGCGAGATCCTCGAGGCCCACAACCCGCCCAAGGGCACCCCTGGTGACCTTGGAGCCGGCCACAAGGGTCTCTACGACACGATCAACAACTCGCTGCACTTCCAGCTCGGTCTGGCCCTGGCAGCTCTGGGTGTGGTCACCAGCCTGGTGGCCCAGCACATGTATGCGATGCCCTCCTACGCCTTTATCGCGAAGGACTACACAACGCAGGCTGCGCTTTACACCCACCACCAGTACATCGCCATCTTCCTGATGTGCGGTGCGTTCGCCCACGGTGCGATCTTCTTCATCC
>JAURGL010000246.1 GCA_030833825.1 Vulcanococcus sp. SFB_649D_100_25
TGGAGCGATCGGCGAGCATCGATGCAATTCATGCGGCGTTCCGCGCCGCTGAGGCGGGCCCAATGAAGGGGATCCTCGGAGTCTCTGACGAACCGTTGGTCTCATCGGATTACAAGGGCGACACGCGCTCATCGATCATTGACACCCTCAGCACCATGATGGTCGGTGACAAGTTCGTGAAGATCGTCACCTGGTACGACAACGAGTGGGGCTACAGCTGCCGCGTTGCCGATCTGGTGAAGTACGTGGCGACGCATGCCTGAGAAGAAGGGGCTGCTCTCCAGACTCATTGGCGGTAGCGCTAAGCCGAAAGAGAAGTCGGTCGAGAAGCCAGCGGCGAAGCCTGTTGCGAAGCCCGCCCCGAAGCCGGCGGCAAAGCCCGTTGCGACGAAGCCGGCCACAGCCACTCCTGCCAAGAGTGCGAGCGGGGCGCCGCCGCAGAAGCCCGCCGGCGCGATGCTCGCCTCAAGCCGCCCAGCGAATCGGCCGCAGGTGAAGCCAACGATCACCGGCTCCAACGGTCAGCCGCGACCAACGGGCGCGCCGCCAACGGCACCG
>JAURGL010000247.1 GCA_030833825.1 Vulcanococcus sp. SFB_649D_100_25
CCGCTGGCGCATCGGGCTCACCATCTGCGAAGACCTCTGGGTCGAAGAAGAGCTGCAGGG
The DNA here is from genome assembly GCA_030833825.1 of Vulcanococcus sp. SFB_649D_100_25. Classification (GTDB taxonomy): domain Bacteria; phylum Cyanobacteriota; class Cyanobacteriia; order PCC-6307; family Cyanobiaceae; genus Vulcanococcus. The sequence goes on from JAURGL010000247.1 coordinate 61, forward strand.
CCAACGCCTGCTGGGGGGCGATCCGGTGGGGGACCTAGCGACCCTGAAGCCCGACCTGCTGATCAATCTCTCGGCCTCTCCCTTTGGGCAGGGCAAACCGCAACTGCGCCGGGAGCTGGCGCGCTCCGCCGCCATGCGGGTGAAGGCTCCGGTGCTCTACGTCAACCAGGTGGGAGGCAATGACGAGTTGATCTTCGATGGAGGCAGCTTCGTCACCACGGCTGGCGGGACGGTGGGCTGTCAGCTGGCCTTCGCCAAAACCGATCTGGCCTGCTGGGAGCTGGGTGCCAGAGAAGCAATGGGCGACACGGCGATCCCAGGCGATGAGGAGCTGCTGCTGCGCAACCTGGTGCTTGGGGTGCGGGACTACGCCCACAAATGCGGCTTCCGCAAAGCACTGCTGGGCTTAAGCGGAGGCATTGATTCGGCCCTGGTGGCCGTGCTGGCGGTGGCGGCCCTGGGGGCTGACAACGTGCAGGTGCTGCTGA
>JAURGL010000024.1 GCA_030833825.1 Vulcanococcus sp. SFB_649D_100_25
GATTTTCTCCACCCCCAAACCGACCCGCGCGCGGCCTACTGCGGCGCAACAAAAAACCCGCCGGAGATCCCGGCGGGTTGGGTGGTCGAGAAGCAAAAGCACTACGGCAGCTGCGGCCTTCTGGTGCTGGCTCGCTCTTGAGATCAGCCGCCCAGGGCGCTGCCACGGCGGTATTGGTTCCAGGCTGCCACGAACAGGCCAGCCAGGGTCACGGGGATCAAACCGAGCACGATGCCGCAGAGCAGGGGTTCGATCATGGAAGGAGCAGCCAGCTTTGGTTGCACAATTCTCCCATGTGCCTGGTGGTCTCTGCGACCGATCTCTACCAACCGTGACTGCCCAGCCTCCATCCGCTGAAGCCCCCGCCACGGCTGCCGCTCAGCAGCGTGGCCTGATCTCAGCCCTTGTGCTGGCTGCCCTGCTGTGCGTGGCGGTGGTGGTGGGGGCCGTCTTCCTGCCGGCGGCCCGCAGCGATCCCTACACCCGCAGCACCCTGCAACTCACCGGCTCCGTTGAGAAAGGGGAGCAGCTGTTTCTGATCAACTGCGCCGGCTGCCACGGCATTGCCGCCCAGGGGCTGGTGGGACCAAACCTGCATCGGGTGGAGGCCCGTAAAAACGACCGCCAGTTGATCCAGCAGGTGGTCAGCGGCCGCACCCCACCGATGCCCCGCTTCCAACCGGAACCCCAGGCCATGGCTGATCTGCTGGCCTATCTCCACACCCTCACGTGAGCCTTGCCGTTGTCCTGGTGGAGCCGGCAGGCCCGCTGAATGTGGGCAGCGTGGCGCGACTCTGCGCCAATTTCGGCCTCTCCCAGCTGCGCTTGGTGGCCCCCCGTTGCGACCACCTCGGCGAGGAAGCGCGGCGGATGGCGGTCCACGCCGAAGCGGTGCTGGAGCAGGCGGAACTGTTCCCGGACCTCAGGGCAGCCCTCGCCGATTGCCGGCGGGTGGTCGCCACCAGTGGGCGGATGGAGGAGGAGGCCCTCCCCCTCAGCAGCCCCCGGGAGTGCCTGGGCTGGTTAACCGAGACCCCGGCGGAGCCCGGCGCCCTGGTGTTCGGCCGCGAGGATCGGGGCCTGACCAACGACGAGCTGCGCCAGGCGGGCCGGTTGCTGCACATCCCGACAGGATCCAGCTACGGCTCGCTCAACCTCTCCCATGCCGTGGGGATCTGCCTGCACGAGCTGCAGCGGGACGACAGCGCAGCGGCTGAGGCCCCCAGCAACAGCAATGAGCCCTGCGAGCGCAGCGGCCTTGAAGCCGCCCTCGGGGATGCGGAGGATCTACTGCTGGAGGTGGGGTTCCTTTATCCCCACACCGCCGAGGCACGGATGGGCAAGCTGCGTGCCTTGCTGCAGCGGGCCGCGATCCGCGACGAGGAGGTTGCCCTGCTCCGGGGCATGGTCCGGCAACTCCGCTGGGCAGCGCAGCGACACTGCCCTTAAGGTCTGGGCCAAGCCTTCCACGAGCCCGTGAGCGCCAGCCGCCCTCCCCGATCCAGCAGCAATGGCCTGGCCGCCCCGATGCGCCTGGTCCTCCGGCTTCTGGTGATGGGGCTGGGTCTTGGGGTGATCGCCGGGACCAGCTTGAAGCTGCTGGCCCCCAAGCTCAGTGACACGGCGGCCCAGGCCGCCAAGCCGAAGTCCCTGCTCCGCGGCCCGGGCAAAACACTTCCCGCTGGCCTGGATCTAGGCCGGTTTGAACCGAAACTGGAACTCAAGGCCCTGAGCCAGCGCTGGGCGCAACTGGCCGCCACCCAGAAGGATCTGCAGGTGAGCGGGTATCTGCTGGTCCTCGATGACGGCCGCTACGCCGAGCTGGCCCCGCAACGACCCTTGCCAGCGGCCAGTTCGATCAAAACCCCGATCCTCCTGGCGGGCCTCGAAGATCTCGATGCCGGCAAATTGCGTTGGAACGAGCCCCTTCCCCTCACCAAGGAGGTCGTCGGTGGCGGGGCCGGCTGGATGGCCAACAAACCAGTCGGGACCCGCTTCCCCTTCTGGGAAGCGGCGATGGAAATGATCCGGGTCAGCGACAACAGCGCCACCAACCTGCTGATCAAACGTCTTGGCGGAAAGGTCGCCATCAATGCTCGTTTTCAGGCCCTCGGGCTCACCAGCACCGTGGTGAACAACTGGTTACCGGATCTCGATGGGACCAACACCACCAGCGCCTACGACCTGGCCCGCTCGATTGCATTGGTGGACACCGGCGAGAAGTTGAGTCCCCGTGCTCGCGACCTGTTCCGCGAAGTGATGGGCAAGTCCCGCACCAACACCCTCCTGCCCCTGGGGCTGCTGATGGGACTTGGGGGTGATTCCGCCGACCCCGACAGTGAACTGTTGGCCCGCGGCGTGACCGTGCTCAACAAAACCGGAGATATCGGCATTGCCTACGCCGATGCGGGCCTGATCGAACTGCCCGATGGCAAACGCGCCGTGGCGGCCTTCATGGTCAAAGGACCGTTCAACGACCCCCGCTCCACCAACTTGATCCGGGCGATGGCAGGAGAAATCGCCAAGGTCCTGATCCGTCAGCCCGCCGCCACTGCGACTCGATGATCCTGCCCCTCCTGCTGGCAGCCACCCCGGCGGCTCCCCCCACCGCCAAAAAACCTGAACCGCTGCTGCGCCCCCAGGCGGTTGAAGCGCTGCCGGGTCAACTGGATGGGGTGTTGCTGGTGAACGACAACAACCCTGAATTGATCACCGGTCCGGGGATCCTGCTGTCCACCTTTGCCAAGGGGACATCGCCGAACGGCTCCGCCCACCTGGATGTAGCCCTGAACGGACGCTTCGATCTGTTCAGCCATCACGTCTACGCCGGCAAACCTGAGAGCCTCGATTCCACCCTGTGGCTGGCGGTTCTGGCGGAGCCCCGGGGCTCTCAACCGGTGACGCTGTCCTTGCTGGCCGGCTCCACAGCCCTCTCCCAATCGACGGATTCCATCCAGCCCCAGGCTCCTTTTCTGCCGCTGCCGGAGCTGATGCGTCAGGACGGGTCCACCTATTCAGGACCCGGCAGCAGGGTGGCGACGGAATTACTGCTGCGGCAGCGCAATCCCCTGCTCCCGAACCGTTGGACGCTCAACCCTGGCCAGGCTTCAACCCTGGTCCTGTTGCCCCTGCCGGTTCGAGGGCTCGATCCACTCCTGAACGGACGCAACCTGCAACTGCGTCTGCAGAGTGACGGCCCGGTGAGCCTGGCCACCGTCGCCGCCTTTGGTGAGGGTGATCAGCCGCCCAGTGGTGTAGCCCTTCAAGCCCTGCTGCGATCGGGGTTGATGAGCCCCAAGGAACACGAACCGACGCCCAGGGGAGCCAGTGGCCGCATGGTCTACTCCCGGGTGAGCGGTGTCCAACTGGGGAGCACCTGGAGCAGCACGATCAGCGACCCCAAGCGCCCCTGCCTCTCCGCCAGCCGAGCCCCAATCTCCTGGCCGATCGCATCACTCGAACGCGGTCGCATGGGCACCGGCCAGGTGCAGACCGCCGAGCTCAAGGCCTACTACCCGGGGACCGCCTGGGCTGCCCATGGCAACTACGGGGTTGCCTACGACATCAGCATTCCGCTCTGCAACCGCTCCAAGCAGCCGGTGACCCTGCAGGTGGCCCTGGAATCCCCCCTGAAAACGGATCTGCCCATCGGCGGGTTGCGCTTCAACCCCAAGCCCGGCCCAGCCGTGATGTTCCGCGGAACCGTGGAGGTGAGCGGCCTCGATGACAGCCCTGGCCGGCAGAGTTTTCACCTGGTCCAGCGTTCGGGACAACAGGGCCCGAGCCTCGGGACCATCAGCCTGGCCGCTGGGGCCGAACGGCACGTGCGGGTTCGCTTGATCTACCCGGCCGACGCAACCCCTCCCCAGGTGCTGAGCCTGCTGCCTGTGAAACAATCGCCAGCACCGCCAGCCAGCCTCAAGCCGTGACGCAAGCCCGCAAGCGCAGGGTCTTTCCCTTCACCGCCATCGTGGGTCAGGAGGAGATGAAGCTGGCCCTCCTGCTGAACGTCATCGACCCCCGCATCGGCGGGGTGATGATCATGGGGGATCGCGGCACCGGCAAGAGCACCACCATCCGCGCTCTGGCGGATCTGCTGCCCGAGATCGATGTCGTCGCAGGGGATCCCTACAACAGCTCCACAACCGATCCCGACCTGCAGAGCGCCGAGGTGCGCCAGCGGGCCGAGCATGGCGAGCAGCTGCCGATCGAAAAGCGCCAGGTGCCGATGGTGGACCTGCCCCTGGGGGCCACCGAGGACCGCCTCTGCGGCACCATCGACATTGAGAAAGCGCTGAGCGAAGGCGTGCGCGCTTTTGAGCCCGGCCTGCTGGCCAAGGCCAACCGCGGCCTGCTCTACGTCGATGAGGTCAACCTGCTGGATGACCACCTGGTCGACGTCCTGCTGGATTCAGCCGCCTCCGGCTGGAACACCGTCGAGCGTGAGGGTGTGAGCGTGCGCCACCCCGCCCGCTTCGTCCTGATCGGCTCCGGCAACCCGGAAGAAGGGGAACTCCGCCCCCAGCTGCTCGATCGTTTCGGCATGAGTGTGGAGGTGCGCACCGTGCGCGATCCGGAGCTGCGGGTGCAGGTGGTGGATCAACGCACCGCCTTCGACAACGACCCTGACGGGTTCAACAACGCGGTTCAGACCACCCAGGACGCCCTCCAGGCTCGGGTGGTGGAGGCGCAGAACCGCCTGCCCCAGGTGCAAATCGACGACGATCTGCGGATCCGCATCTCCGCGATCTGCGGTGAACTGGATGTGGATGGTCTGCGGGGCGACATTGTCACCAACCGCGCCGCCCGCGCCCTGGCCGCCTTTGAGGGCCGCACCGAAGTGACCGAAGACGACGTTGCCCGCGTGGCCGCCTGCTGTCTGCGTCACCGCCTGCGCAAGGACCCCCTGGAGCAGATCGATTCCGGTGATCGCGTGGTGAAGGTGTTCTGCAAGGTGTTCGAGCGCCCCGAAACCAGCGACCGGGGTGCCTTCGAATTGGCCCTGGCCGCCTGATGCGCATCCTCGGCATCGATCCAGGCCTGGCCCGGGTGGGCTACGGCGTGATCGATGTGGAGGAGGGCCCCGGTGGAGCTCAGCGCATGCTGGATTGCGGAATCATCCGCACCGATCCAGGCCGCAGCGATGGTGACCGCATGGTCGAAATCGCCCGGGATCTGCGCCTGCTGATCCGCACCTGGCAACCGCAGCTGGCAGCGGTGGAGAAGTTCTTCTTCTACCGCTCCAGCACCACGATCTCCGTGGTCCAGGCCCGTGGGGTCTTGATGATGACCCTGGCCCGCTTCAGCATCCCGGTGGTGGAGTTCCCGCCGATGCAGATCAAGCTGGCCTTGGCGGGCCATGGCCATGCGGACAAGGATGACGTTCTCGATGCGGTGATGCGGGAACTGCAGCTCGACACGCCGCCCCGCCCCGATGACGCTGCCGATGCCCTGGCGGTGGCCCTGACGGGTTGGTTTCAGCGCTGAGGCGAACGCTCTTTGATGGATCTCCTCCACACCTCCAAGGGTGAGCTGCGGCGCCGGTTCAAACAGCTGCGCCTCTCAGCCCAAGCCCAGGTGGCCGATCCCCTGCTGCAGGTCGCCCTGGAACAGCTGCCGGCTGCCGCGGCCTCCCCAGGCCACATCGGCCTCTACTGGCCCCTGCCTGGCGAAGCGGACCTGCGCGCGTTGGCCGCCCTGGAGCCATGGCAGACGCGTCTCGCCTTGCCCCGGGTGCGGCATGGGTGTCTCCAGTACTGCCCCTGGAGCCCCGCCACTCCGCTGGAACCCGATGAGAGCGGCATCCCCGCCCCTGGAGGCGTGGCCGTTCTGCCTGCCGAGCAGATGAGCCTGCTGCTGGTCCCAGCTTTGGCCCTGGACCGCCAGGGGATTCGCCTGGGCTACGGCGGCGGCTGGTTTGATCGGCTGCGCAGCGCCCCGGCTTGGCGCGCCGTGCCGGCCCTGGCGGTGCTGCCCCGCGGCTGCCGGGTGGAACGCTTGCCCCGCGATCCCTGGGATGCCCCACTCCATGGCTGGCTGGATGAGCACGGCCTGCACTGGATTGAGGCTTGATTGCAACCTGTTGAGCAGCGGCGGGATCAGGCGCAGAGATCGGCGCCATTTGTCAGGATTGGCACAGCACAGCAGGGCACGGTGGACCTCCAGGCCAACGACGCGTTCCTCTCCGCCAGCGCCGCCAGCCAGCGGGCCAACGCCGAGGCCGGTCGCCGCAGCCCGGGCATCCGCACGAACCGCGGCACAGCTGCCGAACAGGTGCTGGCCTCGGAGCTTCAGGGTCGTGATGACTCCAGCGATGCCCTCTCAATGATGGTCAGCTCGATGGTCCACATGGTCCAGGCCGGCAGAACCAAAACCTCCAGCCGCTGGTCAGCCTGACCTGGTGGACAAGGCCACAGGCCGCGCTTCACTGGGCGATCTGATCGGCGCCACAGGGATGCAACCGTCAAACGTGCTCCTGAACATCCAGCGGAAGGGGCAACAGCTTCGACTTTGTTGGACCTCAGCGGGGCTGCTGGCGACCGCCCTGGTGGGGCTCAGTGGGACTCCGGCCAGGGCCCATGGGATCGAGAGCAGCATCACCCGCCTCGAGCAACTCAGCTCCCAGCTGATCCTGCAGAGCCAGTTCTCGAACGGAGAGCCCACCACTGACGCCATCGTGCGCCTGGTGGCTCCTGATGGCAAAGCGCTGGAGTTGGGACGCACCGATGCCAAAGGACAGCTCAGCTTTGCCCTGCCGAAGCAGGCCACTGGCGAGTGGGAGCTGCAGGTGGATGGGGGTCCCGGCCACCGGGACTACCTGGAGATGCCCGTGAAGGCTGGCCAGGCCCAACTGGATCAAATCAGTGAGGGGCATCTCCCGGCCAACCCCCTGGGCTGGCTCAGTGCGGTCGGTGCGACTGCCATGCTGCTGGGACTCCAGCGCATCCGTCGCCCCCGTTAATGGCCACCGGCAGCGAGAAGCTTGATCAGATCGTTGAACGCCTCAAGGGCACGGCGGACCCGAAACGCCGCTACGAATACGTCCTCTGGCTAGCCAAAAAGCTCGAACCACTGCCCGAGGAGTTCCGCAACGACGCCTTCAAAGTGAAGGGATGCGTCTCTCAGGTCTATGTGGTGGGTCAGCTTGTGGATGGGAAGCTCCACTGGCAGGGTGATTCCGACGCTGCCATCACCAAGGGCCTGCTGGCCCTGCTGATCGAGGGCCTTGAGGGACTCCCTCCAGCGGCCGCCTCAGCCATTGACCCGGCCTTCCTGAGCGAAACGGGCCTCCAGGCCAGCTTGACCCCTTCAAGGGCCAATGGCTTCCTCAACATCCTCAAGATGATGCAGGCCCAGGCTCAGGCCCTGACGCCTCAGGGGTAGGCCAGGTCGATTTCTAGGATCAGCCTTTCGCGCAGTGGCGGCATGACCATCGGCATCGGCTTGCTCGGGCTTGGAACAGTGGGAGCAGGTGTTGCCGAGATCCTGCAGACCCCCCAGGGACGCCATCCCTTGGTGGGGGACCTGGCGCTCAGGCGGGTAGCGGTGCGTGACCTCAGCCGCGCCCGTCCCGTGGAACTGCCTGCCGGGATCGTCTGCACCGATCCGCTGGCTGTGGTGAATGACCCTGCCGTTGACATCGTTGTCGAGGTCATGGGGGGCCTGGAGCCAGCCCGCAGCCTGATCCTCGCGGCCATTGCCGCCGGCAAACCGGTGGTGACGGCCAACAAGGCAGTCATCGCCCGCTACGGCGAGGAGATTGCTGAAGCCGCCGCCAAGCAAGGCGTCTACGTGCTGATCGAGGCCGCCGTGGGCGGTGGCATCCCGATCATCGAACCGCTCAAGCAGTCCCTGGGCGGCAACCGCATCCAGCGGGTGAGCGGCATCATCAACGGCACCACCAACTACATCCTCAGCCGCATGGCGGATGAGGGGGCCGCCTATGAGGAGGTGCTGGCCGATGCCCAGCGCCTGGGCTACGCCGAAGCCGACCCGGCGGCGGATGTGGAAGGGGGCGATGCCGCCGACAAGATCGCGATTCTCTCGGGTCTGGCCTTCGGTGGTTCCATCGACCGCCCCTCGATCCCGACCCAGGGCATCAACAACCTCGACTCCCGCGATGTGAACTACGCGGCGCAGTTGGGCTATGTGGTGAAGCTGGTGGCCAAAGCCCAGTACCAGGGCATCGCCGCAGGAGGCGGCGTCCAACTGGATGTGCGCGTCAGCCCCACCCTCCTGCCGAAGGACCACCCCCTGGCCGGGGTGCATGGCGTGAATAACGCCATCCTGGTGGAGGGGGACCCCGTGGGCCGGGTGATGTTCTACGGACCCGGAGCTGGGGCCGGCCCCACCGCATCCGCTGTGGTGGCGGACATCCTCAACATCGCCGGCATCCGGGCAGCCAGTGGCGAGAGCGGACAGCTCGACCCCCTGCTGGCGGCAAACCGTTGGCGCTCCTGCCAGCTGGTGGATCCGGGTGAAACGATGCAGCGCAACTACGTGCGCCTGCAAACGGGAGACCAGGCCGGGGTGATCGGGCGGATCGGCAGCTGCTTTGGCGATCAAGGGGTCTCGATCCGCTCAATCGTGCAGTTCGAGACCAGCGGCGACCCTGCTGATGCCGAGATCGTCGTGATCACCCATGAGGTCCAGGAGCGGAACTTCCGCCAGGCCCTTGCCGCCATCAAGGCTCTGCCGGACGTGCACGCTGTCTGCGCCTGCCTTCCCACCCTCTGAGTGGCGCAGAGACAACGGCCTGAGCCAGGCTGAAGCGGTTGGCCCCGAGCCAGCCGGACGCCACTGCCCTGACTCCCGCGTCCGGCTCCGCTGACCCAAGCCTTGATTTGTATCGGAGCGGACATAACTGCCGCCTGTGATGCGGAACCCTCAGGCCAACGGCCCCTTGATCCATGGCCATGACCCCTCTGACTGCCGCCAGCTCACTTCGGGCGAGCCCACCCCACAACCTGCACCAGGGGGACTGCGTCACCCTCAACAGCGACGAGACGATCTATCAAGTGATCGGCATTGACGACTCCCACGACCGCTGCTGGGTGCGGCGCTGGCCCCTTGAGCGCCATGGCTCTCCTGTGTTTGAGATTTCTCTACAACAGGTTGAAAGCAACGATCAGGCCGTACTGCTCGAACGGATCAAGAACGCTTGAATAGCGAGGCTTGGCTGCAGCATCCATCTCCCGCTCCACCTCTCGCTCCCTAGCTGCATCCCGCCTCATCGCCCTGCTGCCAGCGGTGCAGCTGCTCCTGGGTTGCCAACCGCCCCACCCACAGGGACAGCTGGTGGTGGCGAACAAAAGCTCCCTGGAATCGGTCGACCCGGTCGACGTGTTCAGCTTCGCCGGCACCCAGCTGCTCAGTGCCGTCGGCGACCCCCTCTACGCCACGGATCACCGCGGCCAACTGCAACCGCGGCTGGCGGCGGGGCTACCCCAATTCAGTGACGACGGCCTGACCGCCAGGATTCCCCTGCGGAAGGGGGTGCGCTTCCACGACGGGACGCCCTTTGACGCCGCCGCCATGGTCTTCAACCTGGAGCGGTTCCGGCAGCTCGGCAAGCTCGGCTACCTGCTGGATGACCGGATCAGCGCCGTGCGAGCCAGCGGCCCCTACGAACTGGAACTGCGCCTGCAGCGCCCCTACCGGGCCCTGGCCTCACTCCTGAGCTCCATCAACCTCGCTCCGGTGTCCCCGAGCGCCTATCGGAACTACACCAAGCGATCCCTCTCCAATCGCTTCGTCGGCACGGGGCCCTACCGGCTGGTGAGCTTCAGTCCCCAGAAGCAGCAACTGCTCCCCTTCAAGGACTACTGGGGGGAGCAGCCCAAAAACAAGGGGATTCATCTGCTCACCTTGAGCAACTCCACCGCCCTCTATGGCTCCTTGCTGAGCGGCGAAGTGGATGTGTTGATCTCCAGCGGCCTGGAAAGTGACCAGCAGCAGGCCCTCAACGCCAAGGCTCAGCGAGGTCAACTGGCGATGGGCGAGGGACCCGCCGCCGAAATCGGCTACCTCACCTTGATGACGCAGCAGGCTCCGTTCAATCAACCGACCTTGCGCCAGGCGGTTGCCTTGAGCGTGAACAGGCCCCTGATCAGCCAACGGGTGAGCTTCGGGCTGCGCCCCCCGCTTCGCTCCCTGGTGCCACCACCGCTGGCGGGCTCCGAACCGGCAGCCTGGCCTCGCTACAACCCGAAAGCCGCTCGCGCCCTGTACCGACAGGCGGGCTATTGCAATGGACGGAGCTTGAAGCTGCCGCTCACCTTTCGATCCAACGTCCCATCGGATCGCCTGTTCGCCCTGACCTGGCAGGCCCAGCTGCAGAAAGACCTGGGGGACTGCGTTGAACTGGAGGTGACCGGCGTGGAATCGACGACCGCCTATCGCCAACTTGAGCAAGGCGTCTACCCGATGATCGTTCTCGATTGGGTGGGGGACTACCCCGATCCCGATGTCTACCTCGCCCCCATGCTCGCCTGCACGACCAGCCGGGGAGACCACTGTCTGGCGGGCAGCAGCGTGGCCTTTGGAAGTTTCTGGGCCGGAGCAGGGGTGCAAGAACTGCTCCGCGAGAGCGAAGCAAGCAGTGGCGCAGCACGGGAGGAGAGCCTGCGGCGCGTCCAGCGCCTAGCCGCCGAGGGAGCGGCCTACATCCCCATCTGGCAGGTGACACCACGGGCCTGGGCGCAGGCCCATCTCAAGGCACCGCGCTTTGATGGCTCTGGACGGGTGCTCCTGCAGGAGCTGGAGACGCGCCGCTGATGAGTCGTCGTCGCCACCTAATCGGCTACATCGCCAGTCGCCTGGCCCTGGTGCCAGTGATGCTCTGGCTGATCGCGAGCCTGGTCTTTCTGCTGCTAAGGGTCGCGCCGGGGGATCCGATTGATGCCCTGTTGGGCACCCGAGCCCCCCAGGCCGCCAGGGAAGCCCTACGCCAACAACTTGGCCTGGATCAGTCGCTGCTGGTGCAGTACGGGCGCTACCTCGGGGACCTGCTGCACGGGCAGCTCGGGATGTCCCTGACCAACCAGGAACCGGTCTCCGCGGTGATCGGACGCAGCCTGCCCGCCAGCCTGGAGCTGGGCCTGACGGCCCTGCTGCTGGCCGCCGTCGTCGGACTGGCCGTCGGCTTCAGCGGGATCGCCAGGCCCGAGGGGAAGCTCGACTTTTCAGCCAGGCTCTACGGGATCGGGACCTACGCCATGCCGCCGTTTTGGGCGGCGATGCTGGTGCAACTGGTGTTTGCGGTCTGGCTCGGTTGGCTGCCCGTGGGCGGGCGCTTCCCGGCGACGCTGATCCCTCCGGAGGGGAGCGGGTTCTACCTGCTCGACAGCCTGAGGGCCGGCGACAGCACCCAGTTCTGGGGCAGCGTGAGGCATCTGGTGTTGCCGGCCAGCACCCTTGGCTTCCTCCTGAGCGGCATCTTTGCCAATGCCCTGCGCCTGAACCTGCGCCGCGCGCTCGATTCCGATTACGTCGAAGCGGCGCGCTCCCGGGGGCTCTCCGAACGTCGGGTGGTGCTGCGGCATGCCCTACCGAATGCCCTCCTACCGGTCCTGACCATTGCCGGGATCACGGTGGCGTCCCTGATCGGAGGGGCCCTGTTGATTGAGGTGACCTACTCCTGGCCGGGCATCGCCTTCCGGCTTCAGGAGGCGATCAGCCAGAGGGACTACCCGGTGGTGCAGGGAATTGTGGTGGTGGTGGCGGCCCTGGTGGTGGCGGTCAGCGTGCTGGTGGATCTGCTGGTGGCCCTTCTGGATCCGAGGGTGAACTTCTAGCGGCGATCTCCCGTTGCCACTGGCGAGCCAGTGCCTGATCCAGCACGTAGGCGGTGACCCCACCAAGCCGGCGCCGCTGGGGCGGCAGCTCCCTGGGCCCGCCGGGCTGCACCAGACCGAGGAGGAACTCACTGGTGACACTCAAGATCAGGCCCTGGACCCGCCCGGGATCGACCCCCACCAGATCCTCCCCCAACTTGAACAGGGGTTGCTGTTGTCCGCTCTCGATTTTCACGGGGGAAAAGTGACTGGCGCCCTCAAGAAGCACCAGACGGCTGCTGGGATTGGCCTCCGGCACAAACAAGCGCAGCTGCTCACTGACGGGGGGCGTGATCAGATCGAGACTGCCTCCCACCATCAGGGCAGGAGCCTGGAGGTCCCGCAGGCCCCGATTGGGCCAGAGCAGGCTCCCGAAACCGTTGAAGCTCACCAACGCGGCCAGCGGCTGCCGCAGGGGTTGGGCAGGGGGTAACGGCACCTCTGGCAACTGGCACTGCAGCAAACGCGAGAGGTTGATCAGCGGCAGATCCGCCAGGGCCCGCTTGCAACGCCGCACCAGGCCCGGTTCAGGGCGCAAGCCCGCCGCCAACAGTCCGGTGAGGCCACCGAGGGAATGCCCCATCAAGACGACCTCCTGCCCCAATCGGGGCAGGGAACCGCCGTCCACGGCCGCCACCACCGCCTGAACATCCAGTACCCGGCCGCGCAGGGTCTCGGCACCAGGGGGAAGCCTGCGGCCCTGAAGCAGCTCCCGCACGGCCTGCTCATTGCTGCCGGGATGGTCCAGCAAGACCACGGGCCAACCCCGCCGGTTGAGGGCGGCTGCCAACCAGCGCAACTGCGCCGTGCTGCCACCAAGCCCCGGCATCAGCAGGATCCACAGGCGGGAGCCCTCCGCCTGCCAGATCTCGAGCTCCAGGGGCTCGAGGCGGTGAGGAACCCGCAGACGGCGCAGGCTGGGAGCGCGGGAGGAACGGTCGTCGACCACCAAGGAGGACGAACGCTCCAGGAGCAGTCCGTCGGAGAGGGGCAGGAGCGGGGTGTTGGAGCGCAGCGGCAGCGCCTGCAGAGCCACGAGGGCCTGCTTCTGCTCATCCAATTGCTGGCGCCAGCGACTCGCCAAGCGCTGCAGACCATCGAGATTGAGTGTGAGGCGCTCCGCGGGAACGGCCCGCAGCAACTCCAGGGTGGTGACCTGCTGCTGCTGCTTCAGCAAACCGTTGAGTGTGCTGAGCAGCAGGGGACCGGCATTGCCGTTGTCTGCACTGATGAGTACCCCCAACTCCTCCACCACCCGGCGCCCCGCCCAACTGCGGAGCAGTTGCTGACTGAAGGAGCGCTCCCGCACCAGGGGGGCCTGGAGCAACTGGCGCAGTTGCAGTTGGCTCCCCGGATCCAACAGCGACAGCCAACTCGCCAGCTCACCACTGGAGCGCTCGGGGTTCCGGCTCCAACGCTCCAACTCCTGGAGGTTGAGGGGCAGATCCAGGCCATCAAAGCGAATCTGCAGCTGCTCAGCCGCCTGCAGTGGCGCCAAGGACAGCGGCCCCACGCCGAGCAGCCCTGCCAGCAGACTGGGCAGGACACGGGCCAGCACGGCTCCCCGGCGACGCAAGCGGTTTGGCACAACCACGGATCGAAGCCTGGTGGCACCAGTTTCCCGTGCCACTGAGGGAGCTGGCCAGTGTGCGTCTGGTGGCGAGCTTCGGAGCAGGGGGCGTTCTCTACCTGACCCCCATGGTCTTTCACCAGGCGGAGTTCAGTGCCTCAGCGGTGGGCCTCGGTCTGGCCCTGGCCGCCCTGGCGGGCACTGTCGGGCGATTCATCAGCGGGGGCTTGCTGGATCAAGGGCGCAGCTGCGGCATGCCCATCCTCCTGGCCGCCCTGAGCGGCTTGATCGGTGATAGCTGCCTGCTGGGCGCCCAGGAGCTGCAGGGCTACATCGTCGGCCAACTGTTCCTAGGCCTTGCCGGCGGCCTGTACTGGCCGGCGGCGGAGCTCGCGGTGCCGCTCTGTTCAGCACCCGTCCCATCGGCCCGTGGTTATGCCCTGGCCCGCAGCGCCGATGCCTGCGGGGTGGCTGCCGGCACCCTCTGCGGCTCCCTGCTCGCGGCCGCGGGGCTCCTGCGGGGGGTGTACTGGGTGGACATTGCCGCCATCGGGGCCCTGACCGCCCTGCTGCTGCAGCGTCCCTTGCCACGGGCGCTGAAAAACCAAGACACCGGAGCCGAGGCCATCCCCCTGGGGCGCTGGCTGCCGGGCCTTCTGCCCATGCTGGGGCTGGCGGTGGTGGCCACGGCGATCCCGGCCCTGATGCAGAGCGCCCTGCCGTTGGATCTGGTGCGGGGTGGCCTGCAGAGGGATGCCCAACCGGAAAGCCTCAGCGCCCTCCTGATTGGCCTTCAGCTGGGTCTGCTGATGCTGATCCAATGGCCCATTGGACAGCGGCTCGCCAAACGCCCCGTGGGCAGTGGTCTGCAGCTGAGCTTGATCTGCTTCAGCGGCGGGACCCTGCTGCTGGCGGGCTCCGCCCTCAGCGAACACGGGGTTGGCCTGGTGGCGATTGCCCTGATCCTGGTGGCCGTTGGCGAGGCCGCCTTCCTACCGACAGCCACAGAAGCGGTGGTGGAACTGAGCCCCAAGGGGCATGGCGGGCTGGCCATGGCCCTGTTCTCCCAGTGCTTTGCCCTCAGCGCCTTTGCCGCCCCGCTGCTGGCGGGGGTTCTGCTGGATGGCGATGGTCACGGGGTGACGGTCTGGCTGCTCACGGCCTGCTGCTGCGGCTTGAGCCTGCTGTTCATCGGTCCGATTCAACGGCGGTCGCTGCGCCGCAGCTGAGCCCGAAGAACTCCTCAGCCCTGGGCAGCCTGCTGCTTGGAGCGCTCCACCCAGGCTTCATGGGGGAGGGGCTCGGTGCCGTACTCCCAGTCGTCGTAATCCGGGTCGTTGCGGATCTGCTGGTGCAGTTCCTTCTGGGTGTCGAAGTCGTGGGGCTGCCGGGTGTCTCCGTGGGATTCAGGTGCAGGCTGAGCCGTCATGGCGGGGCGGAGGCTGAAACCATTGTGAAGCAGCTCAGGCGGTTTGGAGGCTCACCGGGAGCGGCGTTGGGGCAACAGCCGAAGCCAGGCCCAAAACAGCAGGGCCACCGGGGCGATCGCCAACACCAGCAAGGTCAGAACAAAACGCAGCTCCTCACGCACAGCGAAACTCCCTTGCCACGATTGCGACGATGGACGATCGTGGGCCATGCCGCCCCGCCAGTGCCACTGAGGGAGTAATCGATGACCTCACAGCTCTGGCTCCTGGTGCCCTGGTGCGTCTTTGCCCTGGCGGCGGGTCTCAAATTCTGGAGACTCACCCAACCCTTTCGGCAGTCCAAAGCCCGCGACCAACGTTCAGCCGACGCCGTCAGAGCTGCCCTTGAGAGGCAGTGGCAACGTTCCGCCTCCTCCTAATCGGCAGAAGGTGTCTGACCGGCACAGGCCAGGCAACCCCCGTTGATCCGATAAGGGGCCAGATGGCCGCGCAGACAACGTGTGCCCCGAAAGAACAGCACCTCGCCCCGTTCGCGGGCCTGGGCATCGGTGAACGGAAGCTTCAACCAGCGCTCCGGGACCGATCCCTGAAGCCCGGCACGGGCTTGCTCCGCCGCAAGGCGCCGCTGGCGCTCTTCGCGGTCATTCTTTGCACAAACGGCCTCGATCTGCAGTTCGCGTGAGCAGTCGATGCAGGCGGTGATTGTTGGTTTTCTGCGGCTGAGGTTATGGGAGAGCTTGTCGCTGGGAACTTCACGCTCCTGCCCGCAACTGCAGCGGCACCACCAGTAGGCATTGCCCGAGCTCGAACGACGCTCGGACCCACGAACAACGGTGAGCTGTCCGTAAACCTCACCCAGTCGATTGCGGGGCTTGGAGGGCATTCAATGTTGACACTTCCTGCGGAGACGTTAAACAACAATCCACGGGACAACCGTTCCAGGAGAGAGGCCCATGGAGAGCTTTGGAACCCTGCTGGCCCTGGTGGTTTTGGCCGCATCCGCAGCTTTGGGCTGGGCGTTGTATGTGGAAGAAACCAGGCGGCATCAACAGCGGCAGCACCGACGGGTTCTCCCCCTGAAGGCGCGGCGCACCAGCAAGGCCCGCCAGGACACACAACGGGCAGCTTGAGGGGGATGTCTCCCAAGCAGACCCAGCTGGCCCTCACCCTGCTGTGGCGATTGGCCTGGGTGGTGGCCTTCCTCGTTATGGCACGCGTCCTGCTCTGGAGCATGAGCTGGTATTCCGTGCGTGCAGCCTTGGCCTTCGGCGCGACCTTCTATGGGGTGCAACGGCTGCGAACCAGTCGGCCTGTCCTGCGGCTGAGGTCGACCCTGTTAGGCAGCCAGCAGCCAACAAAGCGAGGCTGACAAGGCCATGCCTCCAGCCTTCGAGCTGATCGTCAACCGCCGGCTGCGGATCCCCGCAAGGGAACTCCGCTGGAGCTTCACGCGGAGCAGTGGCCCAGGCGGGCAGAACGTGAACAAGCTGGAGACAGCCGTGGAGCTCAGCCTTGATCTGCAGGCCTCGGAAAGCTTGAGCGCCCTGCAACGCCAACGCCTTCTCCAGAAGCTGACGGATCGCAACGGATCAGGCCTGGTGCGGGTTCACGCGAGCGAGCACCGTTCGCAATACCAGAACCGACTGGCCGCTCTCGAGAAGATGGGAGAGCTGCTGCGATCAGCCCTGCAGGCCGACCCGAAACCCAGAAAAGCGACCAAACCCACCCGGGCTTCAAGCCAGCGACGGGTGGAGGGGAAAAAGCAACGGGGCGAGATCAAA
>JAURGL010000248.1 GCA_030833825.1 Vulcanococcus sp. SFB_649D_100_25
CCCTGCGCCTGTTTGGCCTCAGCAGCCTGGCCCCGATCCAGGTGCAGCTGCTCCAGGCCCTCAGCATCCACACCAACGTGGACCTCTACCTGCTCACCCCCTGCCGCGACCTCTGGCAGCGCTGCACCAGTCGCCGGCGGGTGCTGAGCGACGCCATCGCCCTGCAACAGCCCCTCGATGGCGACTGGCTGCTGCAGGCCTCCGGCCTGGAGGCGCGTTTCGGTCGCCTGGGGGGGGAATTTCAGCAGTTGCTCGAAGGCAGCGGCGACAGCCATCTGGGCCAGTGGGAGGAGAAGGATCTGTTCGTGGCGCCCGCCAGGGGCCATCGCGGTGAAGGGCCTGCGCCCCTGCTCCCCCGACGGCCTGCCTTATGTGGGGCGCAGCATGCGTGTGCCAAACCTGGTGGTGGCCACCGGGCACGCCATGATGGGCCTGAGCCTGGGCCCGGTCACTGGCAAGCTGGTGGGCCAGTTGCTGGACGGGGAAAAGCCCTCCGTCGCCCTGGATCTACTCGACCCGGAGCGGTACGGCTAGGGAG
>JAURGL010000249.1 GCA_030833825.1 Vulcanococcus sp. SFB_649D_100_25
TTGGTATTCCAACTTGATCCAATTGAGTAAAGTATTTGTTTCCGCAATACGAGTGTTATCCTGAGGAGAATTTGCTCGTAGCATCATGATGTAATTTTCAAGGGCAGCGATCGTAGTCAAACGATCTTGTTGAGAAAGCAAAGACATAATCCAATTAGTAAGTTGGAATGTCGGCAAGAGGACTTGAACCTCCACGTCGCAAGGACACTGGAACCTAAACCCAGCGCGTCTACCAATTCCGCCATACCGACTGGCGTTTCAGGTTGGGATCGAACCAACGACCGACCGCTTAGAAGGCGGTTGCTCTATCCGCTGAGCTACTGAAACAAAAAGCGCATCAGTGAAACTGACGCATACCTGTGCCTGACATCCATCCACCAGGACCAGAAGGACCTTCGTGGAAGTTTTCAGATCCACCACCTAACTCGGGCATAGGGTCAAGTTGAGTAGTGGTCTTACCTCCGCCAGTAGCGATATTATACATGACTTCGTGGATATTGTCAACCTCCACAGGACCATGATGTTCGTCTTCGTGAG
>JAURGL010000250.1 GCA_030833825.1 Vulcanococcus sp. SFB_649D_100_25
TGGCGAGTTGGTTGAGGTTCGGGTTCTCGGCCAGGGAGCCATCCCGCACGGCCTGACCAATCCGCACCAACTCCTGGCGAATGATCCGGCCGGAGCCAATCGTGAGGTGACCGACCTCCGAATTCCCCATCTGATGCTCAGGGAGCCCCACGGCGTCACCGGAGGCTTCGATCAAGGTGTGGGGATAGGCATGCCAGAGGGCATCCATCACCGGGGTGGCGGCTGCTCGAATGGCGTTATGGGTTGCATCGGCCGCATAGCCCCAGCCATCGAGGATGCAGAGAACAACGGGAGCGACTGAGCCTCTCTGGGCGCCAGGACCCGAGGAACCTGAAGGCTTGCCGTGCTCGGTCGACGGTACAGCTGTCACCCGGTAATCCTTGCCTCTCCGCAACACCTGCTCGGTCCAACCTACCCTGCACCCCGGCCTGATCCAGCCTTGATCCCGAGTGCGTCAGCTTTTGGCTACACCGGCTGATCCCGGTACGATCACCGCCCGCCAGCTGTCGTATGTCTGCCGATCGTGTGGAGATCCTC
>JAURGL010000251.1 GCA_030833825.1 Vulcanococcus sp. SFB_649D_100_25
GACCGCGCCCAGCGCGTGTTTTCTTCGGCGTAAACGGCGTTCGAATCGCTAGGAAGCGATCAGCCGAAACGACCTGATACGTAATCTGCGGTGAGCTGATGCTCTGGCATCATAAACATTTTTGAGGTCGCGGCGTATTCAACAACGTACCCTGCCCGATCGTCGCCCATGGTCATAAATATTGTCTGATCAGATGCGCGCGCAGCTTGCTGCATGTTGTGTGTCACGATCACGATCGTGTAATCCTTAGCGAGCACCCGCATCAGTTCCTCAATTTGTAGCGTGGATCGCGGGTCGAGCGCAGAGCACGGCTCATCCATCAGGATTACTTCGGGGCGTACGGCAATCGCACGCGCAATGCAGAGTCGCTGCTGTTGTCCACCAGAGAGCGAAAGACCAGGTTCACCAAGCTTATCCTTCACCTCCTCCCAAAGGGCAGCACGATGCAGGCTTTCCTCTACGAGATCGCCAAGCCCTGCAGTTTGGCCCAAGAGGCGTGGACCAAAAGCGACGTTTTCAAAGATTGATTTTGG
>JAURGL010000252.1 GCA_030833825.1 Vulcanococcus sp. SFB_649D_100_25
TGTGGCCCAGGGGTCGCACGGCCAGCCAGCGCTCTCGCAGCACTCCGTCGGGATCGATCAGAAACGTGTGGCGTTGCGAGAAGGGAGGGATCCAGCTGCCGTAGGCCTTGCTCACCACTCCGCCGTGGTCGGAGAGCAAGGGGTAGAGCAGCCCTTCGCTGCCGCAGAATTCCGCGTGGCTGTCGGCACTGTCAGCGCTGATCCCCACCACCTCGGCGCCGGCTGCGTGGAAGGCGGCCAGGTCACGTTGAAAACCCCGGGCTTCAAGCGTGCAGCCTTCGGTGAAATCCCTGGGATAGAAATACAAAACCAGCCAGGTGCCGGCAAAGTCCGCCAGACGTCGTACCACTGGCTGGGCTTGGCCGGAGCGATCGGGCAGCACGCCCTCCAGGGAGAAATCCGGTGCCGCCTGGTTGAGCTCCGGCAGGACGCCGCCCATGGCAAAGGCCTGCCGCGGTAAGGCGAACAGGCCCAGGCTGAACAGGCCAACAGCACGCACGGCGTCGCGGCGATTCATGTTGGCGGGATGC
>JAURGL010000253.1 GCA_030833825.1 Vulcanococcus sp. SFB_649D_100_25
GCTCAAAGTGAGCATTGGCGGCGCTCACCACCGCTTCTTCCTGGGAGCTGGGCCGAACGCGCAGCCTCTCCTGGCTGAATTGCTTGGCCATCCCTCGCCCAGCCTCGGGTCTGACGTGCCCGAACCCTAGAAATGGCGCCTGGTTTCGTCAGCTCTTCTGTAGGGGTTGACACCGTTGCCGGGAGCGGTGTTATGGTTTTGGACTGCTCGTGAGCCGAGAGGCGGGTCGAGCAGGAGCCGAAGACCCCCGAGAGATCGGTGTTGTAGGTTCAGCTGGTGGCAAGCGAGAGCGAGCTGCCTGAACCGAAAGAGCCGGTCCGCCGGTGCTGTAGGTTCATGAAGCGGTGACGAGCCGCGGATCCGAGAGCCGAAAGCCCGAGAGGGCGAGCTGAAGAGCGCGGCTTGAGGAGCACCTGGACAACTGAAACGTTTAGGAACTGACGCTTTCACTGCGTCAGCTGCCCTGAAAGTCTCCTGTGGTTTTTGACCGCGGTGGGTTTTGGAGGCGGTTGGCCGCAAAGAGCAGTG
>JAURGL010000254.1 GCA_030833825.1 Vulcanococcus sp. SFB_649D_100_25
TCTGAACCTACAGCATCGATTGCTCAACGCTTTCAGTTCCTGCTCACACTCCTCTCGAAGCGCTCGCAGCCCATAACCATATCACTTCCCTCCCTCTTGGTGTCAAGTGGGTTGAACCAGGATGTCTGCCCAAGGCTGGAAGCGCGCCAGGGTCTCGAGATCCCTCGCCGCCAGCACAGGGAAGTTGGCCTGACTGAGGTCCTCACCCGGCTGCAGCAGAGCTGGATCACGCAGCAACCAATTGATCGGGCAGTTCAGTTCCTGGAGCACCAGCCAGGCAGCAGCCAGGTCCCAGATCTTCGGTGTGGCCTCCAGCGCCGAGATGGTCTGCCCCATGGCCACGCTCACCAGATTGAGACTGGCCACCCCCAGCAGGCGGATCTTCCCGGGGAAGCGTTGGTCCGGGAGTTTCTGCAGGACCCCAATGGAGCGACTGCACAGGGAAGCGCAGCCCGCGACCTGGTTATGGGCTGACGGCGGCTGCAGTTTCTTCTGCTTGCGCCAGGCCCCTGCTCCGCGAACAGCCAC
>JAURGL010000255.1 GCA_030833825.1 Vulcanococcus sp. SFB_649D_100_25
AAAACCCTTGCCACAACAGACATCAGCGCAGCTAAAGCTGAAGCAAATCTGAAGCATTTCGGCGATGAATCACCGCTTTTCATACAGAAAGCCCCGCCATCGGCGGGGCTTGTGAAACAGGCGCTCGCCGCAACAGCGATGCGCCTTCAGCGGCGAAGCCGAATCAGTTCACAGGGGTCACGCTGGCAACGCGGCCGCCCTGGCGATGAATCTGCTGCTGGGCCTCCAGGAGCTTGTCGAAGGCCACGAAGCGCACCGTGTTGCTGCGCTTGTGCAGGCGGTAGTTGTTGAGGCCGGTGACCTCCACCCGATACATGCGGGCCTGCTGACCGATGCCCTTGGCCATCTGGGTGATGGCGGTGCTGGCCACACCGGCGGGCTGCACGGCTGAGCCGCGGGCGTTAGGGCTCACCACGGGCACGGCGCGGTTCTGATGCAGGGCAGGACCGAGGCGAGAGGCGATCCCGGTGATTTCACCCTTCACGGAAGCGGCAGCACCGCGGGTGAGCTGCATCAGCCAGGAGAACT
>JAURGL010000256.1 GCA_030833825.1 Vulcanococcus sp. SFB_649D_100_25
GAGCGAGAGTGGCACCCCGGCCTTGCCGAGCGTCATGAGGATGAACTCTCGGCTGGCGATGGGGTTCTCGTAGCGGGCGGCCTCGTCGGCCAGACGCGGGTCGCGGTCGCGGTGCGCGGCAGGTGGTTTGCGATTGGACGGCAAGGGATTCTCCGGAGGGAAGGACGCGGCGTAAGCGAGGCCCACGCCGCAAAATGCGCGGTCAGAGCCATTATAGACGCAGGGATTGACAGTGCGGGCGGGCGGTAAGTACATTGCGCGGCCTTGCCTTTGGGGGCCTCGCCCCGACCCACCGTGCCCAGGTGGCGGAACTGGTAGACGCGCTAGTTTCAGGTACTAGTTGTAGAAATACAGTGGAGGTTCAAGTCCTCTCCTGGGCACCACTCCCTCCTCTCCGTTACCCAGCACCCACATCGCAATCGCCGGAGCGTCCGATAACGGAGGACTCCCGGCCCGGGCTCGCGCCCGGGCGTTCGCCGCGCGCGACGCGGTGCGTCGCTTACAGCGCGGCTCACCCTCTCCTGGGC
>JAURGL010000257.1:0-241 GCA_030833825.1 Vulcanococcus sp. SFB_649D_100_25
ACTGGCCCTGCAACAGCTGCTCCAGCAGGGCGGGCCAGGAGGGGGCAGCGGCCATCGGGGCGTGATCAGGTGCCGCTGATGTAGCAGAAAAAACGGATCAGGGGCTGTCCTGATCGGCGGTATCGAAGCCGGAGCCCACCGCCTGTTCCTGGGCTTCGGCCCCAGGGCGATAGCCCTCGGCCCAGATCGCGCGGCAACGCTGGTTGAGCTCATCGCGGCTCAGCCCCCAGAGGCGCAGCGT
>JAURGL010000257.1:251-524 GCA_030833825.1 Vulcanococcus sp. SFB_649D_100_25
CAGCGTTTTCTGGAGATCGTCCTGCAGGTCGAGAGCACCGGGGAAACCGGCGTAGCGCATCAGCAGCCGGCCCAGATCCACCAGTTGGGCATCAACCGGCTGCTGGGTAGCCAACAGCGAATCCACGAGATCGCGATCGCTGGCATACAGAGGATGTTGCTGCTCCGGCTGATCGCTGAGGGCCAAAACGCTTGCACAAAGGCTGGCTCCCTAGGTTGGCAGCTTCCTGCGGTGCGTCATGGCAGCCATCCGGTTCGGATTGATCGGGCGCTA
>JAURGL010000025.1 GCA_030833825.1 Vulcanococcus sp. SFB_649D_100_25
ATTCCCGTGTGCCCTTGGTGACCACATCGGGGCGCAGCCGCAATTCACCCCGCCGGGGATTCCACTCCCCCGCAGCCCCTTTCTGCTTGGGGGCCGCCACCACCACCGAGACCCCACCCCGCTCAAGTTGCTCCAGGAGATCGGCGATCGCCTGCCGCTCCCGGCGGTAACTGGGGGGATTGGCCAGGAGTCGTTTGACCTCATCGAGAGTCAATGGGGGCTCCCCCTGGCGGCGCTGGTAGTGGTAACGCTTCCCCACGCCGGGAATCACCTCCACCCGGGGCAACCAACGTCGATCCGCCCCCTCCAGGGCCTGAAACAGACGCCCCTGGCTGCTGGAATCCAGGGAGAGGTTCTCCGGCAGGGGCATCCCAGCCGGGGATGGGGGCACAGCTGAGCTGACCGATGGCTCCTCAGTAGAAGGGGTCGTCCTCTGGTCAAGGGCCGTCAAGGCGCCGCCCGCCAGCAGGAGGAGCGTGAGAGCAGGAAGCAGGGCACGCATCGTCACCCGGGCATCCTCACTCCCGCATCCTCTCGTTGCTGCGACTGGCTTGCAAGGATGGGCAGCTGTGTTCTGAGCCCCATGCCCCTCTCCGCCCTGGTGCGCCAACTGCAGCAGGTGCCCCTGAGCGCGGAGGTCCTGCAACGCAGTCAGCGCAGCGAGCGCCTGCGGCTGAGCGGGGCCGGCCGGGGTGGGAGGGCCTTAATCAGCAGCGTGTTGGCGGGCGCAGCCGAGGCCCCACTGCTGGTCCTGGTTCCAACCCTCGAGGAAGCAGGCCGCTGGGCGGCCCTCCTGGACCTGATGGGGTGGGACAGCGCCCAGCTCTACCCCACCAGTGAAGGGAGCCCCTACGAACCGTTTGATCCCACCAGTGAGATCACCTGGGGGCAACTGCAGGTGCTCAGCGAACTCCTGGATGGGGCCGGACGCTTTGCGATCGTCGCCACCGAACGGGCCCTGCAGCCCCATCTCCCCCCACCGGAGGCCCTCAGGGCCCAGTGCCTGAGCCTGCGGAAAGGGGATGAACTGGACCTCGAGCAGCTGGGCGAAACCCTGACCCGGCTCGGCTACGAGCGGGTGACCTCCATCGAGCAGGAGGGCAGCTGGAGCCGACGCGGCGACATCATTGATGTCTTCCCGGTGAGCGCCGAGCTGCCGGTGCGGCTTGAGTTCTTTGGGGAAGAGCTGGAAAAGCTGCGGGAATTTGATCCCGCCAGCCAGCGCTCCCTCGATCCGATTGAGGTGGTGCGGCTCACCCCCAGTGGCTATGGCCCGCTGATCGCGGATGCCCTGCGGGACTCCATGCCCGAGGGCCTCGACCAGCTGCTGAGCCCGGAGGCCAGCGAACAGCTGCTGGAGGGGGGAACACCAGAGGGCATGCGCCGGCTGATGGGATTGGCCTGGCAAGAACCGGCCTCGCTGCTCGACTACCTACCCAAGACCACCCTGGTGGTGATCGATGAGCGCCGCCATTGCCTGTCCCATGGGGAGCAGTGGTTCGATCACGCCTGCGAGCACCACGCCGACGTGTGCGCGGAACTGGGCGCTGCACTGCCCCCTCAGATGCACCGCAGCCCGGCGGAGGCCCTCGCTGAAGCTGAGGCCTTCCCCGGCTTTGACCTGGCGGAGCTGCATGAAAGCGATCAGCACCCCAACAGCTTTGACCTCTCGAGTCGGCCCGTGCCGGCCTACCCCAATCAGTTCGGGAAGTTGGCCGGGCTGATCAAGGAGTTCCAAAAGGAGAAAGCCCGGGTCTGGCTGCTATCGGCCCAACCCAGCCGGGCCGTGGCCCTCCTGGAGGAACACGACTGCATCAGCCGCTTTGTTCCCAACCCAGCTGACTTCCCTGCCATCGATCGCCTGATCGAGCAGAACACACCGGTGGCCCTGAAGACGAAGGGGACCGCAGAACTCGAAGGCCTGCAGCTGCCCGCCTGGCAGCTGGCCCTGATCACCGACCGGGAATTTTTCGGACAGCACTCCCTCGCCGCCACGGGCTATGTGCGCCGCCGCCGCAAGGCCGCCAGCCGGACGGTGGATCCCAACAAGATGCAGCCGGGCGACTTCGTCGTGCATCGCAACCACGGCATCGGGAAGTTCCTCAAACTCGAAAAACTGGCGATCGGCGGCGAATCCCGCGATTACCTGGTGGTGCAGTACGCCGACGGCCTGCTGCGGGTTGCCGCTGACCAGCTGGGAAGCCTCGGGCGCTATCGAGCCACCAGTGAGACCCCACCGGATCTCAACCGGATGGGCGGGACCGCCTGGACGAAGGCCAAGGAGCGCGCCCGCAAGGCCGTCCGCAAAGTGGCCCTGGATCTGGTGAAGCTCTACGCCGAGCGCCATCAGGCCGCCGGCTTCTCCTTCCCCGCTGATGGGCCCTGGCAAAACGAACTGGAGGATTCGTTCCCGTACGAACCCACCCCCGATCAGGTCAAGGCGATCGCCGATGTGAAGCGCGATATGGAGCAACCCCAACCGATGGATCGCCTGGTCTGCGGGGATGTGGGCTTCGGCAAGACCGAAGTGGCGATCCGGGCGATCTTCAAGGCGGTGACCGCCGGCAAGCAGGTGGCCATGCTGGCCCCCACCACCGTCCTGGCCCAGCAGCACTGGCGCTCCCTCTCAGAGCGCTTCGCCCCCTATCCCATCAAGGTCAGCTTGCTGAACCGCTTCCGCACCGCCGGTGAGCGCAAAGTGATTCAAGAGGGCCTCAGCGAAGGGACCGTGGATGTGGTGGTGGGGACCCACCAGCTCCTGGGCAAGGGGACCAGCTTCAAGGAGCTCGGCCTGCTGGTGGTGGATGAGGAGCAGCGCTTCGGGGTCAACCAGAAGGAAAAGATCAAGGCCCTGCGCAAGGACGTCGACGTCCTGACCCTCTCGGCGACCCCGATCCCCCGGACCCTCTACATGAGCCTCTCCGGTGTTCGGGAGATGAGCCTGATCACCACGCCTCCCCCCCTGAGGCGTCCGATCAAGACACACCTCGCCTCCCTCGATGAGGAAGCGGTACGCAGCGCGATCCGCCAGGAGCTCGATCGTGGCGGACAGATCTTCTATGTGGTCCCCCGGGTGGAGGGGATCGAGGAGGTGGCCGAGCGGCTGCGCCTGATGATCCCCGGCCTGAGGCTCCTGGTGGCCCATGGCCAGATGGCCGAGGGAG
Organism: Vulcanococcus sp. SFB_649D_100_25; assembly: GCA_030833825.1. Lineage (GTDB taxonomy): Bacteria > Cyanobacteriota > Cyanobacteriia > PCC-6307 > Cyanobiaceae > Vulcanococcus. The sequence goes on from JAURGL010000025.1 coordinate 3,165, forward strand.
AACTGGAGAGCGCCATGGTGGCCTTCAACGCCGGGGAGGCCGATCTGATGCTCTGCACCACGATCGTGGAGAGCGGCCTCGACATCCCTCGAGTCAACACGATCCTGATCGAAGACGCCCACAAGTTCGGCCTCGCGCAGCTGTATCAGCTGCGCGGTCGGGTAGGACGCAGCGGAATCCAGGCCCACGCCTGGCTCTTCTATCCCGGTGACGCCTCCCTCAGTGATGCGGCCCGGCAACGCCTGCGGGCCATTCAGGAGTTCGCCCAGCTCGGCAGCGGCTACCAGCTGGCCATGCGCGACATGGAGATCCGCGGCGTGGGGAACCTTCTGGGGGTCGAGCAGAGCGGACAGATGGAGGCCATCGGCTTCGACCTGTACATGGAGATGCTCCAGGAATCCCTGGCGGAGATCCAGGGGCAGGACATCCCTGCGGTGGATGACACCCAGATCGATCTCCCCATCACGGCCTTCATCCCCGGGGACTGGATCAGTGACAACGACGAGAAGATGGCCGCATACCGCGCCGCGGCCGACTGCTCCAGCCCAGAGGCCCTGCTGCAGTTGGCGGCCGACTGGGTTGATCGCTACGGGGCGATCCCTGCCCCCGTGGTCTCCCTGCTCCAGCTGATGGAGTTGAAGTGGCTCGCCAGGCGCTGCGGCTTCTCGCGGATCAAACCGGAGAAGCCCAACATCGCCCTGGAGACCCCGATGGAGGAGCCCGCCTTCCGGCTGCTGCGCCAGGGGCTGCCTCAGCACCTGCACGGACGCCTGGTGTATCAGGCCGGGAGCGGCAGCACCGCCAAAGTGCTGGCCCGCGGGCTCGGGGTCCTGCCGATGGAGAAGCAAGTGGAGGAACTGATGCAGTGGCTCAAGCAGATGGCCGAGCAGATCCCAGGCAGCGATGGCCTCACGGATGCCCAGCGCGCCGAGCAGCTCAAGGCCAAGAACGAGGCGGTGCTGGCGCTCTGAGCCCTAAATGCGGCCCAACGCAAGCCAGGGGACGCTCTCTCAGACGCGCAAAAGTCCGTTACAATTGTGAGAACTTCTGTAACGGACTCTCATGGGCCCCGGGCTTGGAGACGTGATCGACATCAGCAGCGGCTTCGGTGGCGGTCTGTCCCTGATCTCCGGCCTGGTGAGCATGGTTGCCCTGGGAATCTTCGCCCTGCTTCAGGGCGACGCCGGGAACGATGACGACGACTCCACCCCCGGTGGTGGCTTGATGCAGCCCGTCGGCAGCGCAGCCTGAGTCTTCGGCCTCGACCGCCTCTAAAACGGCGGCAAGCCTTGTCACTGCTTCAACCGCCCTGCCGTTGGTCGACTTAGTCGACTAACGACAGGGCATTCCATTGATGGGCATGCCGACCAGCTTCAAGCCGAGCGTTATCGGGCAGGTGATCCAACCGGCTCGGGGGTCGTGGCCTTCAAGGCGGCAGGGACATTGGCGCTACCAGGGGAGTAGAGCCGAGCCTTGGTCACGGTCCCAGCGGACTTCACCTGCTTGAGCAGGGTGGATTCAGCCACCCGGTACTGGCTGTCCTTCTTCGTGCCGAGGTCCTCAAGGCGCAGCTTCTCCGCCTCCTGCGGGGTGAGCTTGGCGCGCACATCCGGATCGATGCCGTGCTTGTGGATGTCCCGTCCGCTGGGAGTCAGGTACTTGGCGATGGTCACGGTCATGCCGGAGCCATCGGTCAGGCCGCGGACCGATTGCACCAGGCCCTTTCCGAAGGTTTTTTCTCCCACCAGAACGGCACGGTGGTTGTCCTGGAGAGCACCGGAGAGGATCTCACTGGCACTGGCGGAACCTTCATTCACCAGGATCACCAGAGGGCGATCAGTGAGGGCACGTCCAACGGCCCGTTTGACATCCTGAATGCCGTCCCGGGTTTTGGTGGAGACGATCACGCCTTCATTGAGCCATTGGCGGGCAATGGCGATGCTCGCCATCAGGAGGCCACCGGGATTGCTCCGCAGGTCGAGCACGTAGCCATCAACCTTCTGCTTCTCCAGATCCTTCACGGCATCCGCCATGTCTTTGGCGGCATTCGCGTTGAACTGCTTGAGGCGGATGTAGCCGATCTTGGTGCCATCCCCTGCGGTGTTCACCTGGGTGTCGACGGCATGCAGCTCAATGCGGGCCCGCACCAGCGGGGTCTCCAGCAACTTGCCGTTGCGACGCAGCTGCAGGTTGACGGTGCTGCCCGCCTGGCCGCGGATCAACTTGACCGCGTCCTCTGTAGACATCCCCTTGGTGTTCTTGCCGTCGATGGCGGTGATCACGTCCTTCGGCATCACCCCGGCCCGGGATGCCGGTGATCCTTCAATCGGGCTCACCACGGTGAGCTCCTTGGTGTCCTTGTCGAGGCTCAGCTGGATGCCCACCCCGGAGAGTTCCCCGGAGGTGTCGATCTGCATCTCCTTGAACTCCCGCGGATCCATGAAGCGGGTGTAGGGGTCATCGAGGGTGGCGAGCATGCCCCGGATGGCCTCGTAGCTCTCCTTCGTGCTGCCATAGCTCTTGGCCAGCACCTGACGCCGCAGGGTGCGCCACTTGTCAGCGGTGTATTTCCCGTTGATATCCAGGTAATCCCGGAAGACGATCTGCCAGGTCTGATCGATCACCTCCTTCGGGCTGTCGCTCACCAGCGAGGCGGCGCTGGGTTGGAGCAAAGGAGGCAGGCAGATGGCCCCGAAGGCACCTGCACCGACCAACAGGAGCAGGCCTCTTCGGCGGACACCACGGGTTGTCTTGTTCGCGTCGGCGCGACCGTGGCCCATTGAGGCGCTCCTGACTAGGGGCTGTTCGTTCAACGTAGCTCCCAATTTGCAACTGCAAATGGCGGGAAAACCGGAGATATCTGAGGTTGACCAGGGCTTGTGCTGGCCAGATTCAGCTGGTTAGGGATCCAGCCAACGGCCGTCTTCCTTAATCAGCTGGATCAAGGCCTCAACGCCTTCCGCCTCCGGGACGCGGCGGATCTCGTCGCGGCCGCGGTACAGCGAGATCACACCAGGGGTTTTGCCCACATAGCCATAGTCGGCATCGGCCATCTCGCCGGGGCCGTTGACGATGCAACCCATCACGGCGATGTCGAGTCCGGTGAGATGGGCCGTGGCATTACGGACCTTGTGGAGCACTTCCTCAAGGTTGAAGAGGGTGCGGCCGCAGCTGGGGCAGCTGACGTATTCGACCATCGTCTTGCGCAGGCCGAGGGCCTGCAGGATCGAATAACAGACGGGGATCTCCTTTTCCGGGGCCTCCGTCAGGGAGACGCGGATGGTGTCGCCAAGACCGTCGGCCAGCAGGGTGGCGATGCCAGCGGTGCTCTTGATCCGGCCGTAGTCCCCGTCCCCGGCCTCTGTGACCCCGAGGTGCAGCGGGTAATTGAAACCCTCCGCATCCATCCGATCGGCCATCATCCGGTAGGCCGCCAGCATCACGGGGGCCCGCGAGGCCTTCATCGACACCACGATGTTGTGATAGTCGAGGCGATCGCAGATCCGGATGAACTCCAGGGCGCTTTCGACCATCCCTAACGGGGTATCCCCGTAGGTGAACAGCATCCGCTCCGCCAGGGAGCCGTGGTTCACGCCAATCCGGAGGGCTTTGTCCTGGTCCTTCAGCAGGCTCACCAGAGGCTCGAAGGTCTCGGTGATGCGATCGCCAATCTGAGCGATTTCATCGGGTGTGAATTCGGTCCGGTTGGGATCGGGCTTGTCAAACACAAACAGGCCCGGGTTGATCCGGACTTTGTCCACATGGTTCGCCACCTCAAGGGCGATCTTCATGCCGTTGTGGTGCACATCCGCCACCAGGGGCACCGGCTGGTAGGTGTCTTCCAGACGTTTGCGGATCTCTCCCATCGCCTTGGCATGGGCCAGCGACGGCACCGTGACCCGCACGATTTCGCAGCCGGCCTCATGCAGGCGCCGGATCCCGGCGGTGGCACCTTCGATATCGAGGGTGTCCTCGTTGATCATTGACTGCACCACAACCGGGTGCTCACTGCCGATCCAGAGATCTCCCACCCGGACGCTGCGGGTCTTGCGGCGGCGGATCACCGTGTCGTAACGGGACGAATCCGCAATGACTGCGCCCTGCCCGGCTTGCGGAGCGGCCGAAGGAGAAGCCAGGGAGGCGGTCATGGCAGCAGTGGTCGGCAGGCCTGTGTGGGGCAAGCCTGTCACAAAGAAGTGTCCAGTTGTGCCAGGCGGCGCTGCACGTCCTGCAGGTCCTGCCAGGTGAGCCACTTGGGGGCCCCCCGTTCCTTCGAGGGATTTCTCAGCAGATAAGAAGGATGAAAGATCGGCATCAGCCAGCGGCCCTCCCACTGCCTCCACTGACCGCGGAGCTTGGTCATTCCCCCTTTGATGCCAAGCAGGCCCTCCACAGCCGTGGCCCCCGCCAGCAGGATCACCCCGGGATCCACCAGGGCAATCTGGCGATCAAGCCAGGGGCGGCAGGCGGCCATCTCAAGAACCGTGGGCTTGCGGTTCTCCGGGGGGCGGCACTTGACGATGTTGCAGACATAGGCGTCGCGATTGCTGTCGATGCCGACGCTCTCGAGCATCCGATCGAGCAGCTGTCCGGAGCGACCGACGAAGGGCAACCCGGTCTCATCTTCCTGAGCTCCGGGTCCCTCACCGATGACCATTAATCGGGCCCTGGGGTTGCCGCGACTCACCACCACCTGGCTCCGGCTGGAGCCAAGGCCGCAATGGCGGCAGGCATCACAGCGTTCCGCCAGGCCGTCGAGCTCCTGCTCCAGGGTCCGGGGATCAGGACCGGTGCCAAGCAGGGAGGTCACGGCAGCCGCCTCGAGGAACCGGGCGGATCCTATGGAGCTCCCGGCCTAGGCGCTGGCGAGCAGCAGCAGGGCATTGCCCTCGGGGTCCTCCAACCAGGCCTCCCAGCCGAAGGGCTCTTGGCGGACTGGATCCAGCGTTCTCCCCCCAAGCTCGAGGCAGCGCTGAACCGCCAGCCTCACCCCCTGCTCAGCCCCCTCGAGCTGCAGGCAAAGGGCCAGTCGGCCCCGTTGGCGCGGCAGGGGGCGCGAGCGGCTGGGGCTGTAGAGCTCAAGCCACATCCCCGAGGGGAGGGGGACACGCCAGTGGGTTGAGGCTGCACCAGGGGTGGGCACACAGTCCAGGACGGCCCCATAGAAGGACGCCAGGGCAGAGGGGTCATCCGCCGCCAACACCAGGCTGCAGGTTGGGATTCCCAACGTTGGCGTTCGCAACGACGGCATCAGTTTTGGGTCCCTGCATGCGGCAGGATGCACAGAATTCCTGGTGGTCTGCAAGGGCCTCCTCCAGACGCCGCTGCACCAATGCTGCGCCCGTTGAATCTCTCTGCCCGGGCCCAGGCACTGCAGCCCTCCTTAACGCTCGCCATTGCTGCGCGAGCCAAAGCACTCAAGGCAGACGGAAGGGACATCTGCAGCCTCAGTGCTGGGGAGCCGGACTTTGACACCCCCGCCTTCATCCGTCAGGCGGCGGCCACAGCATTGGAGCAGGGTCACACCCGCTATGGGCCCGCTGCTGGAGAACCGGCCCTGCGGGAGGCCATTGCCCAGAAGCTGAGCCGCGAGAACAACGTCCCCACCAGCACCGAGCAGGTGCTGGTCACCAACGGGGGCAAGCAAGCGCTCTACAACCTCTTCCAGGTGTTGTTGCAGGAGGGCGATGAGCTGCTGCTGCCCGCGCCCTACTGGCTCAGCTATCCCGAGATCGCCCGGCTCGCAGGGGCCTCGGTGCGGCTGATCCCCAGCAGTGCGGCCGAAGGCTTCCGGCTCGATCCGGCACGGCTGGAGGCCGCGATCACACCCTCCAGCAAGTTGCTGGTGCTCAACAGCCCGAGCAACCCCACGGGCATGGTGCTCAGCCGCGCTGAGCTGGAGGCCATTGCTGAGGTGCTGCGTCGGCACCCCCAGGTGGCGGTGGTGTGCGACGAGATCTACGAATTACTGCTGGCCCCTGGGCATCAGCACCACAGCTTTGCCGCCGTGGCTCCCGACCTGGCTGAGCGGGTCTTCTGCGTGAACGGCTTTGCCAAGGGATGGGCGATGACCGGATGGCGCATCGGCTGGCTTGCGGGGAACAGCGCGGTGGTCAAGGCCGCCAGTGCACTGCAGAGTCAGACCACCAGCAATGTCTGCACCTTCGCCCAGTACGGAGCCCTGGCGGCCGTGACGGGATCACGGGATTGCGTGCACGAGATGGCAGCTCAGTTCACGCACCGCCGGGAGCTGCTGAGCAGGGGCCTGCAGGCGATTGACGGGATCACCCTGCTGCCGCCCGAGGGGGCCTTCTATGCCTTCCCAGACATCAGCGCCTCCGGACTGGACTCGATGACCTTCTGCGAGCGGCTGCTCGATGAACAAGGTCTGGCGGTGGTTCCGGGAGGAGCCTTTGGGGACGACCGCTGCATCCGCCTGTCGTGCGCCGCGGCCGACGCCACCATCCACGATGGTCTCGATCGCCTGAAGGGGTTCCTGGACGGCCTCTAGGCACAATCCATGGGTTGTCTTCTGCGGATCCTCCGCACACCCCCATGGCGTTGAAGCTGCCGACCAAACACACCGGCCGAGAACGTTGGGCCGCCGCGGCCGTAGGCGTTTCGCTTGCGCTCCTACCGGTGGCCACACCTCTGCCCTTGGGCAGTGCCCTCGCCCCCGCAGCCGTCGCCCAGACCAACAAGCCGGTGCTGCGCATTGGCGCCATCCCCGATCAGAAGCCCGAGAAGCTGAACCGGCTCTACGGATTGGTGGCCAACGAATTGAGCAAGCAACTCGGTGTACCGGTGAAGTACGTGCCGGTCACCAATTACGAAGCCGCCGTGAGTGCCTTCCGCACCGGCAATCTGGATCTGGTCTGGTTCGGAGGCCTCACTGGAGTGCAGGCCAGGCTGCAGAAACCCGGCGCCAAGGTGCTCGCCCAGAGGGATATCGACGCCTCCTTCCAATCCATCTTCATCGCCAACACCCGCAGCGGGATCGCGCCGGGGAATAGCCAAAAGGTTCTGACCCAGCTGCGGGGGAAGCGTTTCACCTTCGGATCCCAGAGTTCCACCTCCGGCCGGCTGATGCCGGAATACTTCCTCGCGCAGGCGGGGGTGAAACCGAGCCAGTTCGCCGGCGGAGCTCCGGGGTTCAGTGGCAGCCATGACGCCACGATCGCCCTGGTGCAAAGCGGGGCCTACGACGCCGGTGCCGTGAACGAGCAGGTGTGGAAGTCAAGCCTTCATGACGGCAAGGCCAACCGCGCAAAGGTGGTCGCCATCTGGAAAACCCCGGGCTACCCCGACTACCACTGGATTGCCCAACCCAACCTGGATCAACGCTTTGGCGCCGGTTTCACCACCAAGGTGCAGAGGGCGATCCTGAGCTGGCGGCCGAGCAACCCGGAACAGAAGGCAATCCTCAGCCTGTTTGGGGCTCAGCAGTTCACCGGGGCCAAGGCGAGCGACTACAGCCGCATCGAACAGGTGGGCCGGCAGATCGGAAAGATCCGCTGACGCCGATCCCCGAGCAGAATGGGGGCTGCGCGAGCGGCCCCCCTTGTCCACAACCTTGCTGGTGGATTTGATCCTGCTGGCAGCAGGTTTGTTGCTCTGGCAGCGCAGTTGCAGCGAAGGCGATGACGTCTGGGTGCTGTTTCTGCGCTCGGTCGCGGCGATCGACCTGGTGGTGATCGCCCTCGGCAATGGGGTCCTCTGGTTGGAGATTCCGTTGCTGGTGCTGGTCTTCACCCTGCCATCGGTGGGCAAGATCGAACGGGGGGATCGGCGGCCATGAATCCCCGTGGACCCGACGTGCTCGAGCTCGCCCTGGTGGGCTTGATCCTGGCCTTGATGGTGTTCCGCTTCACCTACCACTGAACAGGCAGCATGGGCTGAATGGCCCATGCCGCTCTGTCCTTGACCCAGCCATTGCTGGAGTTACGAGCCATCGAGGTGGCCGGCCGACAGCAGCCGCGTCTGAAGGCACTGGATCTCACGGTGAAACCGGGTGAGCGGATTGCCCTGCTCGGACCCAGTGGGGCGGGGAAGAGCACCCTGATCGCCGTGGCCAATGGCCTCCTGGAGCCGGATCGGGGTGCTGTGTTCTGGTGTGGTGAGGCAAGGGCCCGCTCAACACGGGGCCGCAGACGGCAGCAGCAGCGCATCGGCACCCTCTGGCAGGACCTGCGCCTGATCGAAGAGCTGACCGTCCAGCAGAACCTCAACTGCGGCCGCCTCGCCCAATGGAGCTGGCCCAAGGCCCTGCTCAACCTGCTGCTGCCCCTCGAGAGCGAGGCCTGCGCCGCAGTGCTGGAGCAGATGGATCTCTCAGCCAGCCTGCTGAACCAACCGATCGGGGCCCTCTCCGGCGGGCAACGCCAACGGGTGGCGATCGCCCGGTTGCTGCGCCAGAACCCGCGGCTGTGGTTGGCGGATGAACCGCTGGCGAGCCTCGATCCACGCCTGGCCGAGGAGCTGCTGGAGCTCCTGCTGCGGGAGACGGAGGCGCCCCGGGCACTGCTGCTCAGCCTCCACAGGCCGGATCGGATTCAGGGGTTCAGCCGGGTGATCGGGCTGCGGGATGGCCAGTTGCAATTCGACTGCGCCCCACAGGATCTGACTGCCGGCACGGTCGAGGCCCTCTACGCCGGCACTGCCCAACCGTGAAACCAGCTGCACCCCTGCTGGTGCTGCTCCCGGCGCTGGTCCTGCTGCCGGTGCTGCTGCTGGCGCCGGGGCAGGTGCATGGGGGTGGATGGGAACTGATCGGGACCTTCCTCGAAGCCGCGCTCCAGCCTTCCCTCGATCCCCTGGTGCTCCGCTCGCTGCTGCAGGGGTTGGGGATCACCGCGGGGATGGCCCTGCTGGGCTGGGCGTGCAGTGTCGTGATCGGGGTGAGTCTTGGCATCGCCAGCTCCCGCTTGGTCTGGCGCAGCCTCAGCGGTTCAGAGCTGCCCGCCGATCTCCTCAGGCGCCTCCTGGCGATCCCCCGCTCGATCCATGAACTGATCTGGGGTCTGTTGTTGTTGCAGCTGGTGGGACTGCAACCGGCCGTGGCGGTGCTGGCCATTGCGATCCCCTATGGGGCCCTGGTGGCCCGGGTGGTGAGTGATCTGCTGGATGCCCTGCCGGATCAGAACCTCAAGGCATTGCTGCTCTCGGGGACAGCGGCACCCGCAGCCCTGCTCACCGCCCTGGGACCACCGCTGCTGCCTGGCTTGATCAGCTACGGCGGGTACAGGCTCGAATGTGCCCTGCGCAGCGCCACCCTGCTGGGGGTGTTTGGGCTGGGGGGACTGGGCAACGAGCTGCTGCTCACCCTGCAGTCCCTGGAATTCCGAGAGCTCTGGAGCGGCCTGTGGTTACTGCTCGCCGTGATGCTGGCGCTTGAGGCGGTGATTCGCCGTCTCCGGCAGCGCTGGGGCATGCCCAGCCGCTTTGGCCTCGGGGAGGGGGCCAGCGGGCAACGGGGCCGCGAGCTGCTGCTGGCGCTTCTGGCCCTACTGCCGGTTCTTCTGCTGGTGGCTCAGGCCCTGCAGGTGAATCCGATGGCCCTGCTGGACTGGCAGCCGCTGCCCCCCATGGACACGCAGCACTGGCAAGCCGCTCTAGCCCTGCCCTGGCTGCCGTTGGTGCTCAATACCCTTCTGCTCACCCTGGTGGCGGCGGCTCTGGCGGTGGGAGGGGCACCGCTGTTGCTGCTCTGCGTGGCGCCCTGGCCCTGGGGACGGCAAGCGCTGAAGCTCCTTTGGGCCTTGGGACGGCTCTGGCCGCCACCGCTGACGGCCCTGTTGCTGCTGTTCGTCTTCAAACCCGGCGTGCTGACCGCTGCCATGGCCCTGGGGTTCCACAACCTCGGGATCCTGGGCCGACTGCTGCTGGAGGGAGCCGAGGTCTCAGGCGAAGCGATCGAGCAGGCGCTGTTGTGCGGCGGCTGTGGAGCGCGCATCGCCCTGCTCTATGGGCGCTACAGCGCTCTGGCCCGCTCCTACATCGCCTATGGGGCCTATCGCACTGACGTGATCCTCAGGGAAACGGTGGTGGTGGGATTGGTAGCCGGCACCGGTCTAGGCAGCCAGCTCACCGAAAGCCTCAGTTCATTCGCCTTTGATCAGCTGCTGCTGCTGCTTGGGGCTTATGCCGTGCTCACCCTGCTGGGTGAAGATCTCAGCGACCGCGCCCGCCACCGGCTGCTGCAGCAATGAGCCTCACCATCCCCCGCAAGCTGATCGTGCTCGGGGACAGTGGCGTGGTGGGCTGGGGCGATCCGGAGCAGGGCGGCTGGTGTGAACGGCTGCGGCGCCACTGGATGGGACTGCCCAATGGACCAGTCCTCTATCCCTTGGGGGTTCGCGGTGACGGACTCGAGCGGGTTTCAGGGCGCTGGCAAGCGGAATTTGCGGCTCGAGGCGAGCTGCGCCGGCAACAGCCCCAGGGCATCCTGTTGTCGGTGGGACTGAACGACACCGCCCGGATCGGGCGCAGCGACGGACGCCCCCAACTCGATCCCGAGGCGTTCCTGTTTGCCCTGCAACAACTGCTCCGGCAGCTCAAGGCAACGGGGCCTGTTTTGGTGATGGGCCTCACCCCCGTGGATGAGGCGGTGATGCCCTACGCCGATGTGCTCTGGTATTCCCTCGAGCAGATCCGTCGCTACGAGGGCCTGCTGGAGGAGGCCTGCCTGGAGGCGGATGTGCCCTTCCTGCCCCTGCTTGAGCAGCTGCTGGCAGAACCCCACTGGCTGCAATGGATCGGGCCCGATGGTCTGCACCTCAACAGTGACGGGCATCAACAGGTCTATGAACGCGTAAGGCAGTGGCCGGCCCTGCTGCAGTGGGCGGATCTGCAGACCCTCTCCGGAGCGACCCCCCTCAACTGAGGGGGATCTACCCCCCGTTGGGGTGGCCAATCGCTTGCTCAGAGCGGCAGACGGTGGAGAGAGCGATGTGTTCTCACCATGAACCCGGCTGCACAAGTCACTGCGGACCAACGGATGTCTGCAGCCCTTCAGGCCTACCTGGAGCACCCCTGCCTCAAGAGCCGCAATGCGGTTGTGCACGCGAACCTGCCATTGGTCTGGCAGGTGGCCCGGCGCGAAAGCCTGCGCAGCGGGGCCAGCTTTGAGGATCTCGCCCAGGTGGGAGCGATCGGCTTGATCAAAGCGGTGGAGCGGTTTGATCCAGGCCGCGGCACCACCTTGAGCACGGCGGCCGTCCCCTGGATTCGCGGCGCAATCCGTCACCACCTGCGTGATCACGGCCAGCCCCTGAGTGGGTCCCGCAGCCTGATTGAGCTCCGGCAACGGGCCCAACAACTCCAGAACCGGCGCCAACGCGAAGGCCTCGCCCCCCTGGCGGAGCCAGCCCTGCTGGAGGCCCTGGGATGCTCCATGGAACGCTGGCGGCAGGCCCAGGAGCTGCCGCAGCAACACCCCGCCAGCCTCGACCAGACCATGGCCGGGGCCGAGGCGGACGCGGCCCCCTTGGTGGAACAGCTCCCTGATCCCCAGGGCACAGACCACTACGACGCTCTCAAGCGGCAGGAGCTGCGCCGGTTGCTCTGGGGCAGCCTCAAGCAACTGCAGGCTCCTCAACGACGCCTGCTGCTGGCACGGGTGTTGCGGGGCCAATCCTGGCGAGAGCTCGGCCGAAGCCGCCAGCTGAGCGCGAAGGCCGCACAGAGGGATTGCCAACGGCTCCTCGAGCAGCTCAGGCAGCAGCTGGCGCCGCAGCTCAGCCTGGGCTGAGGGGGAGCGCCCTCAACTCAAGCCAGCCCCATCAACTGGGCCAGGACCATCGCCAGCAGGGCCGCGATCAGGGTCTGAAGCGCATTCACCAGCTCGTTGCTGAGCCAGGGGTAGCGGCCCTGCAGGGTGGCTCCGATGCCACTTTCGATCAGGGTGGCCAGCAGACCGACACCCATCACCAAGGCGGCGGTGGCGGCACCCTGCACCAGGCCCAGCTGCAGCATCACCACAGCCATCACGGCACTGCCCAGCAGGCTGGCGGCAGTGCCCTCGAGACTGATGGCCCCCTCCGTTCCAGCGGGGACGGGCCGAAGGGTGGAGATCAAGACGGTGTGGCGCCCCCAGCGCTTCCCGATCTCACTGCCGCAGGTGTCGGCCAGCTTGGCGCTGAAGCTGGCCGCGAAACCGATCTTCAGCAGGGTGACCGGTGCGGTGGGCAGCACCGTGAGCAGGGCGAGAACCGCCCCGGTGGCCGCCGAGCCCCAAACGTTCTCAGGGCCCCGCTGACCGCCCCGCGCCTCCGCCAGGCCCTGCTCCTGCTTGCGCCGCAACCCGAGACGGGTGACCAGGGACCCCAGGCCCAGATAGATCACCACCGCCGACCAACCGGGCCAATCCAGGCTCCCCAGCAGAAGAGTCCCGAGGATTCCGGCATGCACCCAGCCGGCAGGGGTGAGCAGGGGGAGGCGTTGGGCAAAGCCGATCAGAGCGGCGTTCACCACGAGGGCGAAAGCCCAGTGGAACAACCGCTCCGGACGCGCCAGGACGAGCAACTCCAGCAAGGCCCTACCCACCAAGATCAACCCAGCACACCATGCCGTGGGTGAGCACTCAGGGGAAGCGGTCCTTCTGTTGCACAGCCCTAAGGCAGGCCCCGCAGAGGCCCTTCGGCAGCGGATAATCGCGGCAACGGCCTGTGATTCGGCGCCATGGTGTTCAACAGCAAGGGCAAGTTCTTCCTCAACCTCGACGAGAAGAGCCCCGCGACACCGGCCAAGGTTGCTCCTGTCGCTGTTGCTCCTGTCGAGGCCGCACCGGCCAAGGCTGCTGCCCCTGCCAAGGCTGCCGAGAAGGCTCCTGCAGCCGTCAAGGCCGAGCCCAGCGGCAAGGTGGTGACCACTGCAGAAGCGATCGCAGCCGAACTGGCCGCGGAGCAGGCGGCCCTTCCCCCCCGCACTGAGTCCACGTTCGCGCCCGAGTGCGTCAGTGCTGGTGGGGCCCTGCCGATGCGCCGCCGCCGCGGTGGCGCCAACCTGGCGGGCTTCCGCAGCATGGCCAGCGGCCTGTTCGGCAAGAAGTGATCACTAGATGCCCCAGCGGCTGGCCCGCCAGCTGCTGAGGGCAGACAGGGCCGCCACACAGGCGGTCGAACTGCTAACCCAGTACGGCTTTAATGAGCTACGACTGCATCGCCTTGAGATTAATCTGCGTCCAGAAAATGCTGCTTCGCGAAGAGTCGCTGAAAAAGCAGGATATGTTTTTGAAGGCGAACGCCCTCGATATC
>JAURGL010000258.1 GCA_030833825.1 Vulcanococcus sp. SFB_649D_100_25
GGCTTGCGGATTTGCTGGACGATGTGCCGGCTGACGCTCCAGTCGTGCGGCAGGCCGGTGCCGCCGATGCGATCGGCCGTGCGGGAATCCAGCAGCAGGGCATCCACCAGGGGCTCGGCGGCGATGGCTTCGGCGATGGACTGGGCGCCAGCGTCACCATCGCGCACATGGATTGCCCGGATCAGTTTCACGCCGGGTTGGGTGCTGCGGATGGCCTGCAGCTCTTGCGGCGCGATCGCATCCTGCAGTTGCAGGGTGGAGGCGCTCACCTGCTGCAGCAGCGCGATGATCGGTGTGGCCTGCTGCAGATGGGTCACCATCACGCTGCTCACGAACGGCGGCAGGAGCGCCACCAACTCCGCCGCTGCGGCAGGCGTCAGCTCGTCTTCGGTGCGGTGGCGCGCCCCGACGATGAAGCCCAGGGCATCGGCACCGGCGTTCAGGGCTCTCTCGAGATCGGTCCTGCTGCGGATGCCGCAGAGTTTCACCCGCAGGGGAGCCACCAAGGCACCGGTGGTCACCT
>JAURGL010000259.1 GCA_030833825.1 Vulcanococcus sp. SFB_649D_100_25
GCCTGCTCGCCGACATCATCAACAAGGGCGGCGTGGACCAGGCCATCGTCTTCACCCGCACCAAACACGGCGCCAACCGCCTGGTCAAGCAGCTGGACCGCGACGGCATCGAGGCCCAGGCCATTCACGGCAACAAGTCCCAGAGCGCCCGCACCCGGGCCCTGGACGCCTTCCGGGATGGCAGCCTGCACATCCTGGTGGCCACCGATGTGGCCAGCCGCGGCATCGACGTGGACGGCGTGTCCCACGTCTTCAACTACGATCTGCCCAACGAGCCCGAGAGCTATGTGCACCGCATCGGCCGCACCGGCCGGGCCGGCCGCACCGGCGACGCGATCCTGTTCATCACCCCGCGGGAGCGCCGCTTCCTGGGGGGCCTGGAGCGGGCCGTGGGGCGTCCGATCGAAGCGATGGACATCCCCAGCAACGCCACGATCAACCAGAACCGCCTCGATCGGCTGCGTCAGCGCCTCAGCGCCGCTCTCGAGCACAGCGCCGAAGCCCCCACCACCGGTGCCCAGCG
>JAURGL010000260.1 GCA_030833825.1 Vulcanococcus sp. SFB_649D_100_25
AGGGCTGATCCAGGCCAGCGATGATCGAACAGGTGCTGCCGCGGTAGCCCACATCCCAGACATGCGCCCCCTCGATCTCATCGCACACCCGCACGCAGCGGGTGCAGAGGATGCAGCGGTGGTGATCGAGGCTGAACTGGGGATGGGAGGCGTCGACGTGGCGCTGGGGGTACTGGTAGGGGAAACGGGAGTGGTCCATGCCCACCTCCACGGCCACGTCCTGGAGCTCACAGGAGCCGTTGGCCACGCAGAAGGCACACACGTGGTTGCCTTCGGCGAAGAACAGCTCCACCGCCATGCGCCGGTAGGTCTCCAGCTCCGGTGTGTGGGTGTGCACCACCATCCCGTCGGCCACCGTGGTGACGCAGGCGGGTTCGAGCTTGGGGTGCCCCTCGATCGCCACCAGGCAGAGGCGGCAGGCCCCCACGGGTGTGAGGCCATCGAGATGGCAGAGGGTGGGCACCTGCAGCCCGGCGCTGCGGATCGCCTGGAGCAGGGTGGCGTCGGCGGCAGCCGT
>JAURGL010000261.1 GCA_030833825.1 Vulcanococcus sp. SFB_649D_100_25
TTGTTGCTGCTGCTGCACTTGTTGCTGCAATGGTTGCTGCTGCATTTGTTGTACTTGTTGCAATGGTTGCTGAAGTGGTTGCTGCAACGGTTGCTGCTGCAATGGTTGCTGCACTTGTTGCTGCACTTGCTGCTGCTGTACGTGTTGCTGCGCTGGTTGCTGCTGTTGCACATGCTGCGCGTGTTGTACTTGTTGCTGCTGTTGCACGTGCTGCACTTGTTGTACTTGTTGCTGCTGCACTTGTTGCTGCAATGGTTGCTGCTGCACTTGTTGTTGCTGCAATGTTTGCTGCAATGGTTGCTGCTGCAATGGTTGCTGCTGCACTTGTTGCTGCTGCACTTGTTGCTGCTGTACCTGTTGCACTTGTTGCTGCTGTTGCACTTGTTGTACTTGTTGCACTTGTTGCTGCTGTTGTGGGTTCTGCACTTGTTGCTGCTGTTGCACTTGTGGTACTTGCTGCTGTGGTACTTGTTGCTGCTGCTGCACTTGTTGCTGCAATGGTTGCTGCTGCATTTG
>JAURGL010000262.1 GCA_030833825.1 Vulcanococcus sp. SFB_649D_100_25
TTCTACCACTGAACTAACTCCGCGAATTTACCTCTGTCTAGGAATCGAACCTAGTTTCCATGTGTGTTGTCCACCCGTCCTTACCAATAGACTACCAGAGGAGGGTGGGGATGATCGTAACCATCCCCGACGCAATCACGGCATTTCGGTTTATCTTTCCGACGCAAATGATTGCGGATGTCGGTAAGAGGACTTGAACCTCCACGTCATAAAGACACTGGAACCTAAACCCAGCGCGTCTACCAATTCCGCCATACCGACTGGCTCCCCCGGCAAGATTCGAACTTGCGACCCATTGATTAACAGTCAACTGCGCTACCGCTGCGCCACAGGGGATTACAGGGGTTTAATACCCTGTTCCTTACAGAGTTTGAAGTAGAGTTTATAATACCTCTTCTTCATCTCATCAAGGATTTTATTGTCCTCTTCAAAACCCAACTTCTTGGTATGGGCATAACACCCTTCAAGTTCTCCAATGAGAAGTAAAACTTTTATTGGATTGATTGAGTCCATAA
>JAURGL010000263.1 GCA_030833825.1 Vulcanococcus sp. SFB_649D_100_25
ACCTGCAGGTGCGTGGCCCGATCACAGAGTTCCAGGCGGCGAAAGGGCGCCAGGGCCGGCAGCAAGGCATCCCACAGTCCAAGCCGTTGCAACAAGCTCTGGCTGGAATGGGTCAGGGCGTAGGCCCGGTTGCGTTCCCGCAATGCCGCAGCTGTGAGGGGATCGCAGAGCTCCACCTGCCAGCCCGCATCCGCCAGGGCCAAGGCGCTCAGCGTCCCGGTCGGACCGGCGCCATTCACCCGAGCGCGCAGGGTTTGAGGCGATGTGGTGCTGCGCTGGGGCACGGAAGAAACGGCACAAAAAAACCGCAGCACTCAATTGTGCTGCGGTGCCGATTCACAACGAGGCTGAGATCAACCGATGCCCAGCAGGCCGCGGGTGAAGGACTCACCGCCCAGGGCGAACTCGGTGGCAAGCAGAGCAATGAAGCCGAGCATGGCCATGCGGCCCACGAAGAGCTCGTTGGCCTTGGAGAACCCGAACGGGTTCACCGACGTGCCCAGGCCCAGGTACTG
>JAURGL010000264.1 GCA_030833825.1 Vulcanococcus sp. SFB_649D_100_25
GTCGAAGTACCCGATCATCAGCATTGAAGATGGACTTGCCGAAGATGATTGGAGCGGTTGGGAGGCGCTGACCGCGCGTATTGGCGGCAAGGTGCAGATTGTGGGCGACGACCTGCTGGTAACGAACACTCACCGTATTGAGCGCGCCATTGATGCCGGCGCTGCCAATGCGCTGCTCGTGAAGCCGAACCAGATCGGCACCCTGACCGAGACGCTTGACGCGATCACCCTGGCGCGCGGCGCCGGCTGGGCGAGCATCTTGAGCCACCGCTCCGGCGAAACCGAAGACACCACGATTGCCGACCTCGTTGTGGCCACGAATGCGGGGCAGATCAAGACGGGCGCCCCATCGCGTTCGGAGCGCGTCGCCAAACTGAACCGACTCTTGCGCATTGAGGAGCAGCTCGGCGCTCGGGCGATCTACGCCGGCCGCGCCGCCTTCTCACACGTGACCCACGCATGAGCCGCTTTGTGGACCGCGGAGCAACCGTCGCCGCCTTCGTTGGCATCGGCA
>JAURGL010000265.1 GCA_030833825.1 Vulcanococcus sp. SFB_649D_100_25
GAACAGATCCGGGTGGTTGCCGTCCTGCAGGCGACGGCGCACGGCGGGATCCCCCAACGGCCCGGCGATCACCCCCTCCAGAAAGCGCAGGGCCGCCAGGCGACGGCCAACGCCATCGGGGCCGCTGAACAGATAGGCCGGTGCCAGGCGCTGCTGGGCCAGGGCAGCGGTGAGCAGCGCCACCGCCTGGTGCTGGCCGAGGAGCCCGGCGAACAATTCCGGCCGTGACTCAGCCATCAGCGGCACCACCCAGGCAGGCGGTGATCCGGGCCTGGATCGCGGCAGTCACCGCCTGCACCGGCTGATCGGCCGCGATGCGACACCATCCGGGCTGCTGCGCCAGGTGCGCAAACCCCTCGCAGACCCGCTGCAGAAAGGCTTCACCGCTGGCCTCGATGCGATCGGCGGGCCGCTGCCCGCGCCGGGCCAGCGCCTCGGCCAGGGGCAGCTCCAGCAGAAGGGTGAGATCGGGCTGCAGGCCACCGGTGGCGATGGCCGCCAGCTGCTCGATC
>JAURGL010000266.1 GCA_030833825.1 Vulcanococcus sp. SFB_649D_100_25
TCAGCCAGGGCGACCCAGGCCATGCCCTTGGCCGTGGCTTCCGCCTGGGCGGCCTCGCATTCGTTGCCCTTGGCGGGCAGCAGCACGGCGCTGGCGCCGCTGGCATTGAGGGCGGCCGCCAGGGCATTGCCAGCCTCAAGAAAACTGATCTGACCGCTGAGGGCCTGGTCGAGGGCGGCGGCGGCACCGAGCTCCGGGTCCTCCCCGAGGTGGTGCTGAAGGGACTGGATCCCACCTGCGGCCTTCACCTCGCTCAGTTGGCTGAGCAGTTGGCTGAAGCGCATCGGCGGCGGGGGGATGTGCTGCGGATGGTAGGCCGATTTCTCAGGTCTCAGCTTGAGGCGATGACGACGAGGTGATCCCGATGAATGACCACTCCGCTCTGGCCCTGATCCCCCTTCAATTCATCGCTCGCTAGGGCGCTGAGGCCCCGGGCGAGCTCCCGCCCGTCCTCGCCCAGAACACGCACGGCCTCGCGCCGGCCAAAGGAGCCGTCCACGCTGCGGAC
>JAURGL010000267.1 GCA_030833825.1 Vulcanococcus sp. SFB_649D_100_25
GACACCGTCCATCCGCTTCGGCAGCCCCTCTGGCCGAGGGCCCGCAGGACGCCGCCGCGGAGCAGAACATCCCATTCCGGGACCGCTGGCATGTGAGAAGGTATGTGAGAAGGTCCTTCTCACAGCCTGGCACGGGCGAGCAGAAGCCGGCAAAGCCTGTCAGCCCAAAAGCCTGTGGCAGAAAGGCTTTTGGGCTCAAAAACCAGGCCCTGACTGAAACGCCCCCTGATGGATTCGAACCATCGACCGGCTGCTTAGAAGGCAGCTGCTCTATCCAGCTGAGCTAAGGGAGCGGGTGGCCGGAATGGCTGAAGCCATTGTGCCAGTGGTCCTTCACGGAGCCCGGCCATCCGGTTGCGTGACGCGAGGTGCTCCGCATGGGTTGGTCTGTCATCCTGGACATTGAGGACGGGTTGGCTTTCCTAGTGCATCTCCAGAGCCGCTAAGCGAGCGATGCGTTCAGGGCCAGGCACCTCTGACTCGTCGCGATCCGGGCAGCGCTATG
>JAURGL010000026.1 GCA_030833825.1 Vulcanococcus sp. SFB_649D_100_25
CCAGCTGCCGCAATGCCTCAGCAAGCTTGTTTACGGCCGCGAAGCTCGCTCACCTAGGGCAGTTGCCGCAGGGACAACCGGAGCAGCGATCACGCGCCCTTGCGATGCGGGCGGCGATGGACGCTGAAGGGTTCGGAAGCTGCAGCAGCAACCTTGAGTGCGAAGCGGTTTGCCCCAAGCAAATCTCAGCTGACTGGATTAGCTGGATGCACAGCGAAGCTCGCTAACCAGTATTCCAATGGGACCAGAGGGACTTGAACCCTCACAACGTTGCCGTCTGCGGATTTTAAGTCCGCTGCGTCTACCAATTCCGCCATGGTCCCCGGCGGCGGACGCGCAGACCCGCGCTTCCGCTGGCCCATCCTAGATTTGCCCGCAGTTGGTTCGGCTGCCGTGCCCCTGCCTGGGTTTCTCAGCTCTCTCTCCGGCGAGACCCTGCTGGTGATCGGGGCCTACATCGCCCTGGGAGGGGCCTACCTGGTGGTGGTCCCCCTGGCGCTGATGGCCTGGATGGCCAAGCGCTGGACCGTGATGGGCAAACTTGAGCGCACCGGCGTCTACGGGCTGGTGTTCCTCTTCTTCCCTGGCCTGATCGTCTTCGCTCCCTTCGTGAATCTGCGCCTGCACGGACAGGGCCAGGTCTGATGGGACAAGGGATCACCCGGGCTAAAGCCCTCCTCGCAGGGCTGGCCATCTTTGGTGTGGGCGGCCTGGGTTATGTCGCCTTCCAGGCGGCAGGTTTTGAAGGATTCAGCGCCGGAATCGCCGCCCAGGCGGTCCTGGTGGTGATCGTTCTGGTCTGGACCGGCTCTTACCTGTTCCGGGTGGTGACCGGGAACATGACCTATATGGAGCAACGTCGCCGCTTCCGCGCTGCCTACGACGCCGCCACCGACGAGGAGCTGCAGGAGCGTTTTGATGCCCTCTCCCCTGAAGAACAGGAATCGCTTCTGCGGGAGCTCGGGCAGATCAGTGAACCCAACCCAGACAGCAGTGAAGAGAGCCGCGAGGCCTGATGCCCCCGGTTCCTGCGACCCCATAGGCTCACGGGCAGCAAATCCGCTGCCGTGACCTCCAGCACCCCCATTCAGCAGCGTTTCAGCAAGCTCAGCGGTGAAGGGCGCTGCGCCCTGATGCCCTTCCTGATGGCGGGCGATCCGGACCTGGCCACCACCCGATCCGCCCTGCTGGCCCTGGAGGCCTCTGGCGCGGACATGATCGAACTGGGGATCCCCTACAGCGACCCCCTGGCCGATGGCCCTGTCATTCAGGCGGCCGCCAGCCGGGCCCTGGGCTCTGCCACCACCCCCGGCCGGGTGCTGGAGATGCTCAGCAGCCTGCGGGGGGAACTCACCATCCCGGTGATCCTGTTCACCTACAGCAATCCCTTGCTGAACCGCGGCATGGAGGCCTTCTGCCGCGATGCCGCCGCCGCCGGTGCAGCGGGCCTGGTGGTCCCGGATCTGCCCCTGGAGGAAGCTGAAAAGCTCTCGGCCATTGCCTCGGGGGCAGGCCTGGACCTGGTGCTCCTGGTGGCCCCCACAACTCCATCGGATCGCATGGGGCGGATCGCCGCCGCCAGCCGCGGCTTCACGTACCTGGTCAGCGTGACCGGGGTGACCGGGGTGAGGACCACCATCGAGAACCGTGTGGCCGGCCTTGTCCAACAACTGAAGGGGATGGGCCCAACCCCCGTGGCCGTGGGGTTTGGGATCTCCGGCCCCGAGCAGGCCCGTCAGGTGCGGGACTGGGGAGCCGACGGGGCCATCGTGGGGAGCGCCCTGGTGAAGGTGATGGCCGAAGCTCAGGCCCAACAGGCCGACGTGGGAGCTGCCGCAGGGGCCTTCTGCCGAGAGTTGCGGGCCGCCCTGGATGCCTGATCCCGCCTCCGATCTGTTCGGAGCGGTCTCAAAGGCCTACGCCACCCATCGCCCCACCTACCCGGAAACCTTCTTCAAGGCGTTTGCATCCCGCTGCCCCTCGCGGCAGCGGGTCTGGGACTGCGGCTGCGGCAGCGGCCAAGCCTCCCTGTCCTTGACGACCCAGTTCGAACAGGTGGAGGCCAGCGATGCCAGTGCGGCCCAGCTGAGTCAGGCCCCATCCCATCCACGCATCCACTACCGGCAGGCCCCAGCCGATGCCAGTGGACTCGCAGCCCAGAGCATCGATGGGGTGTTGGTCGCCGCCGCCGTCCACTGGTTCGCCGGAGAGGCCTTCAACACTGAAGTTCGTCGGGTGGCCAAACCAGGAGCCGTCATGGCCTGGATTGGCTACTTGCCGCTGCAGCTGGAGTCCAAGGGGCTGCAGAGCCACCTCGATCACCTCTACGCGGTCACCCTTGAGCCCTGGTGGCCCCCCGAACGCCGTTGGGTGGATCAGTCCTATCGCGGTCTGCCCTTCCCAGGGGAGGAGTGGCCCTTCCCGGATGATCTCTGGATCGAGCGGTCCTGGACCCTCGACGATTTGCTGGGCTATCTGGGCACCTGGTCGGCCGTGGAGCAGGCCAGACGCCGTGGGGCAGATCCGTTGCAGGCACTGTCGAGCGAACTCAGGGCCGCCTGGCCCGGTGCCGGGATGGAGCCCCTGCTGGCCCGATGGCCGTTCATGGGGCGATGGGGGCAGATCAGCGCCTGAGCGCACCTGAGCTTGCCGATGGCCGCCACAATGGGGGCCAACGACGTGCTGCGGCCGGCCCCATGGCTTACCGACTCCTGCTCACCGCCGGCCTGCTGCTTGGCGGTCTCACCGTGGCCCCCGCCTGGGCCCAGACCGGCTGGAGCGACTACACCTCCAACATCTCGGAAGTGGATGCCTGCAACCAAGCCCAATATCTGATGCCTGAGAAGGCCGTCGTTCAGCAGTTCGTGCTGCGCCGCAAACGCACCAGCGATGGCACCGCGTTCCGCTGCAAGGTCCGCTGGGATGACAGCGCCAAAGCGCAACCCAGCTACGAACCGATCCTGCTCCCCAGCAAAATCCGCCAACCGATCCTGGCCGGGGGCTGGCTGTAACTTTCCCGAACCGACGCCTGCAGCCACGTGCGTTTTGTTCTCTGGGGGACCTACTGCGAGAACGCGCTTGAAAAGCGCACCCCCTTCCGGGAGGAGCACCTCGCTGGGCTTCAGAGCCAGAAGGACCAGGGGGTGTTGATCACCCTTGGCCCCACCGAGGGCAGTACCCACGTGTTTGGGATCTACGAGGCCGACAGCCAAGAGCAGGTGGAGAAACTCCTCCACAACGACGTCTACTGGCGCAACGGCATCTGGACGCAGATCCAGGTCTATCCCTGGATCCAGGCGTTCTGACTCAACCCTTGGGCCAGCCCGCCTGACTCTGCTGCCAGACCCACTCGGCCACCTGCTGCAGGCCGTCCTCCCCCAGGACATCGGCATAACCGCTCATCTGCCCCTGGCCCTGGGCCGCGATCGCAGCGATCGCCTCCTCTGAGGCCAGACCCTGCCGCTCCAAGGCCGCCAGCTTGAGGGTCTTACCGCGCCGAATGATGTTGGCGCCATTGACATGGCAACCGGCGCAGTGCATCTCAAACAGCTGAGCCCCATCGGAAGCCCAGGCGGGTTGCGGCCAGAGCACCCCGAGCCACAGCAGGGCGGCACAGAGAACGCGAAGCAGGGTGAACATCGGCAGAGGGCTCAGAGCGCCAAGCGTCAGTCTGCAGCTCCCAAGGCAGCGGGAGGCACGCTGAAATACAGCCTGAACCCAGGGGGCTTCCATGCTGTCGATCCTGCACAGCGCCGACTGGCAGATCGGCAAACCCTTTGCCCGCGTGCAGGACCCCGACAAACGGGCCAAGCTTCGACAAACCCGCATCGACTGCATCGAACGGATCGGGGCCCGTGGCCAAGAGCAGGCCGCCTCGCTTCTGCTGGTGGCCGGAGACCTGTTTGACTCCCCCACCCCCAGCAGCAGTGATGTGAGCGCGGTCTGCCAGGCGATTGGACGGCTGCAGATCCCCGTCCTGGTGATCCCGGGGAACCATGACCATGGCGCGCCTGGGAGCGTGTGGCACCAGGCCTTCTTCCAGGCAGAGCAACAACGGCGTGCCCCCAACCTGCAGGTCCTGCTCGAGCGGAGGCCCGTGGTGCTCGATGAGGCGATCGTGCTGCCCTGCCCCCTCCTGCGGCGCCATGAGAGTGATGAACCCACGGCCTGGATTCGCGATCTCGACTGGAGCCTCCTGCCGGGGGATCGACCCCGGATCCTGCTGGCCCATGGCTCAGTTCAGGGCTTCGGGGCCGATGACCTGGATGCCGATGAGGAAAATCCCGCCAGCGATCGCAACCGCCTTCGACTCGACCCGGGATTGGTCGACGTCGTCGACTACGTGGCGTTGGGGGATTGGCATGGGATGAAACAGGTGAACAGCAAGAGCTGGTACAGCGGCACCCCAGAACCGGATCGCTTTCCCCGCAACGCGGACTACCGGGGCGCGCAGGTGCTGGCGGTCCGGGTGAGCCGCGGCGGTCTCCCCGCGGTGAGCCCCGTGGACACGGGATCGCTGCACTGGATCCAACAGCGGGTGGAGTTCAGGGAGGACGAGGATCTGCAGCGCCTGGAACGCAACCTCAAGGAGCAACTGGGGGACGAACCCGGCCAGCATCTCCTGCTGCTGGAGGAAAGCGGCAGCCTGAGCTTTGAGGCGCATCGGCGCTATGAAGCCCTGATCGAACGCCTGGAGGCCCAACTGCTGCGCTTGAAACGTCGCGGCCGTTGCGGTCTCACACCGGATGCCGCCGAGCTTGATCAGCTCACCGGCAGAGCCGATGACCCACTGATCACGAGTGTGGCCCGGCGTCTTCAAATGGATCTCGAGAGCGCGGAGACAACGGACCCGCAGAGGGCTCTTCTGCAACAGGCCCTGGCTGAACTGCACCGCTGCGTGGGGCTCTGAAGCGATGCAGCTTCTGTCCTGCCGCCTCCAGCGCGTCCGCCTGCACAACGACCTGAAGCTGACCTTCGGAAGCCAGCTGACCTTGATCGGTGGGCCCAACGAATCGGGCAAAAGCACCGTGGTGGAGGCCCTGCACAAGGGATTGTTTCTGCGCTCCACCGCGACAGGTCGCGGTGTGGAGGAGCTGCGCTCACGGGTTTACGGCGGACTGCCCGAAATCGAGATCTGCTTTGCAGCCGCTGGCCAACCCTGGACGCTGCGCAAACGCTTCGCCGGAGCGGGCGGCACCTGCCAGCTAAGCAATGCCAGTGGCGAGGCCTTGAGCGGCCCCGCAGCGGAAGAGCGCCTGGCTGCGCTGCTGGGATTCGAGGCGCCGGTGGAGGGCCGGCGGATCGCACAGCTGCCGGAGCGCTGGGCCCACCTCTGGGTGCGCCAGGGCGACGCCGGCCTCAATCCCCTGGCCGGCAAACCCGAGAGTTACGACTACGACCGTCTGATTGATCGCCTGCAGGGGCAGAGCAGCAGCGAGGCCCTCCAATCGCCCCGCGACACCCAGGTGCTGGAGCAGCTGCAACAACGGCTTGCCCCGCTGTTCACCGCCACCGGTCGGGTCAAGGCGGGTTCTCCCCTGGCTCAAGCCATCAGCCGCGAAGCGGAAGCCCAGCAGCAGCTCCAACAGGCCCAGCAACGTCTCCAGGATCTCGAGCAGTCGATGGAGCGCTGGCGCAACATCGGCGAACAGTTAGAACGGATCGAACAGCAACAGCTCCCGAGCCTCCGCCTGGAACTCCAGCAACAGCAGCGCCTCCGCCTGCAACGGGCTGAACTGGAACCCCTGCAGCTTCAGCTCACAAGCCTGCAGGAGCGCCAGCGTCAACGCTCGGAGCTGGAGCAGACGCAACAGCAGCAGATCCAGGAGCAGTCCAAACTCCAGGCAGAGCTGGAGTTGCTGGAGCGGAACCTCGCACAGCAACAGCAACTCCAGAGCGCCGCGCAGCAGCGCAGCGGCCAACAACAGGAACGCCTGCAGCAGCTGCGCAGCGCCCAGGATCTGGCGCAGGTCCTTCTGGATCTAGCCCAACTCCAGGCTGAACAGGAGCAGCTGGAAGCCCACCAACAGCGCCTGCAGACGCTGCAGCAGCAGGCCCAGCGCCTGAAGGACGCCCTGGCCCAGATGCCCCCGATCACAGCCGATCAAGTCCGCGGCCTCCGGCGCGCCGAACAGGCCCAGGCCCAGGCTGCAGCGCGCTGCGAAGCGATGGCCGCCAGCCTGATGGTCCTGGAGGCCGACCAACCGATCCGCGCCGGCGGTGTCCTGGTGTCAGTCGGCGAACGGCACCAGTTGACCGGGGAGACGGACCTGCAGGTGGGAGAGGGGGTGCGACTGCGCCTCAGCCCCGGCGGCGGCCAGGCCCTACCCCAGGCCCAGGCGGAACTGGAGAACTGCCGTGGCAGCCTGCAAAGCCTCGTGAAGAGCCTTGGGGTGGCGGATAGCGAGGCCGCTGAGGTGATCGAGCAGCAACGTCGCAGCCACGAGACGGATCTGGCCAACCTGCGTCAAGCCGCCCAGGAGATTCCCTGGTCCGGCCTAAAGGAGCGCCTCGAGGCGATCGCGCCACGCCGCCAGCAGTTGCAGCAGTACCTCCTGGATCAAGGCGGTGCGCTGGAACAATGGGGCCAGGAGCATCCCGGTGGGGACCTCCGGCGGCTGAAGCGGGCGGATCTGGAGTGCTGGCAGCAGGAGCTGCGCCGTGAGGTGTTGCAGTTGGAGCAGGAGCTGGGGACTGGGCAGCGACGACAGCAGCAGCACGAGCAACTGCTGCAACAGCAGCGCGACGGGCTCCAGAGGACGCGCAACCGGCTAGAGCAACTCACCGGATCCCTGTCCCTCCTGAAAGAACGACTGGCGCAGAGCAGCTCAGCGGAGCAGAAGCCAGAGCAGGAGGCGCTCTTGCAAGCCCAGCTGGAGCAGCGCCTGCAGGAGCTGACGGTGGTGGAGCAGGAGCTGACCGAGCTGCGCCAGCAACGTGGCGCACCCCCCGGAGAAGACGCAAGTGCCCTGCAAACCCAACTGGAGCATGCGGTCCAGCAGAAGGATCAGCTCCTCAGCGAACGGGGGCAATGCGAACAGCACTGCATCAGCCTGGGGTCCAGCAACCCTGCGGCGGAGCTTGAGCTGGCGCAGGCCCAGCTGGAAGACGCACTCCGCGAACGCAAGCGCCTTGAGCAGGAAGGACGGGCCCTGCTGTTGCTGCAAGAGCGCTTCCACCAGGCCCAGACGGAACTGGCGAACCGCTACAGCGAACCGCTGCGCATGGCCATGAACCCCTACCTCGAGCTGTTGGTGGGGGAACCGCAGCAGGCCCTCCTGAGCTTCGATCCCCAGGTGGGCTTCAACAAGCTGCAACTGCTGCAGCAACAGGAGGCCTACGACTTCGATCGCCTCAGCGGGGGAATGCGCGAACAGATGGCAGGAGCCCTTCGGTTGGCGATGGCAGAAGTGCTCCAAGGCGCTTACGACGGCGTGCTCCCATTGGTGTTTGACGATGCCTTCACCAACACCGATCGTGATCGCCTCCAACTCCTGCAGCGCATGCTGGAGCGGGGCATGGAGCAGGGCGTCCAGATTGTCCTGCTGAGCTGCCACCCGGAGGACTACAGATCCAGCTGGTTTGAACAGGGCGCTACCGCAGGGACCAGTGCACAAAAAAATCCCCCCGAGCTCATCGGAGGGATCGAGAGGGTGGAGCTGCGGTTGACCCGCTAAGCCTCACTCTTCGTCTTCGTCACTTCCACCGACGGGGATCAGACGAATCTGCTTGCGGCCAAGCTTGATTTCAAATTCGTCGCCGGGGTGCAGATCGAGCATGGCGGTATAGGCCTTACCGATCAGCAGGTTGCCGTTGCCCTGGACGGTTGCCACATAGCTGAGCTTGCGACCACCCTTACCCACCTTGCTGCTGACACCGAGCTCAACGCCCTTAGCCTCGAGCAGGGCCTCGTAGAAGGCCGTGAAGTTCAGGCGCTCACCACCATCTTTCTTGTTAGAGACATAGCCACAAGCCCGAACGATCTCGGACTTACCTACATCACCAAGCTCTTTAACCTTCGACAGCAATTCGGAACCGGTGAGCATTGATCTAAAGGGTTGCCCCCAACTGCGCTTGAAACATACAACACTGCTTATCAAGCCGCCAGCTCCTGACCCTGAAAAGCGCAGATCATCCAGTTGAATTGACACTAACGAACTGATCCGATGCCTTCGATCCGGGCCATCGCTTGGGAGGATCATCAACAATTGATGGCCATTTATCGGGCCGCCGTCCTGAGTTGTGACCCAAAGCTGTACAGCCCAGCACAAAAACAAGCCTGGGCAGCACAAGCCTCACAGCTCACAGAACCCCTGACGCGGGGCAAGGGTCTGGTGAGCTGCGGCGATGACGGATCGGTGCTCGCCTTTGCCCTGCGAGAACCGGATGATCGACTCTCCCTTTTGTATTGCCATCCTCAGGCGCAACGCCAAGGGCACGCCCAGCGCTTACTGGTTGCGATTGAGGAGCAGGCCCGCCAAGACCACTGCCTTGCCCTGCGCACCGAGGCCAGCTTTGTCTCCGCACCGCTGCTCCGACGCCAGAACTGGACGGTCCGCTGGCGTGAGGAGCTGTTGATCAACGGGGTGCGCTTTGAGCGCTTCAACCTCTGGAAACCGATACTGCAGGGATGGCCGAGGCTCAACTCCAGCAATTCCTGAACAAGATCCAGCAGCTCAACGCCTTCGTGGCCCTGAGTGAAGCGCAACCGGCGCTGCGGGATGCCCTGAGGAACTGCGACAGCCACCACGAGGTGGTGGCCCTGGCCGCTCAATTTGGCTTTGACATTGGTCGGCGTTGGGGGGACACCATCGCCGCATCAGCCGCGGAGTCGTCCCAGCACGACGACCAAGCCAACCTGTTCAGCCACCCCTGCCCGGGCGATGGGACTGAACAGATCGACGTCCTGGCGCAGGGGGCGCAATGGCGTCTGGAACGCATTCACTCCTGCAACGCCAGCAGTGCGGAGGGCCACTGGTATGACCAGGAGGAGCAGGAATGGGTTCTGGTGCTCAGGGGCAGTGCCCGCTTGCAATTTGAGGACGAACCGGGTTTACGGGATCTGTGTGTCGGCGATCTCCTCTACATCGCTCCCCACCGTCGCCATCGGGTGGTGTCTACTGATCCGGATCCTGGAACCCTCTGGCTGGCTCTATTCGCGACGGCAGACGGCTGAGGTGGGATTGCCGCACCAACCAATAGGCGGCAGCAAGGGAGACGATGGCAAAACCCAGTCCGATCAGATCCGCAGGGTTCTTCTGCACCCCCGGCGGCATCACGATCACCTTTCGGGCAACGGCGGTGAGAGCCGTGACCAGCACCAACTCGATCTGGATCACATGCTCCCGCAGATAAGCGGTGAGGTTCTGAAGCACCTCCAGGGCAATCAGGATCACCAGCACCTGATCAAGCAGGCGAACCAGACCTTCACCGGTCCAGTTCACCTGCAGATCAAGCAGATCTGTGCCAAGGAAGATCAACAGCTGCAGGGTGGCGACCACCAGCACCAGCGTGAGCGTGGTGGAAAGCACCTTGGCGAGGGACCGCTCAAAGGCGGTGATGCCGCGCAGGAAGGTGCGATCGCTCAGCAGCTTCATTAATTCTTGAAGGGCTCGTACTGGGGCTTGGCCGGGGTGTCCCCAGGCGGATTCACCAGCTTGGTGTCACAGCTGATGCTCCCATCAGCACCCCGGACGCAGTTTTTCGGTTCCACCGTGGTGGATGGCCCCACGTTGCTGCCGGGCCCCCAGAGAAAGCTCTCCGCCTGAGCCATGACGCCATGGCTGAACCCGGCCCCCGCCACCAGCAGGAACGACGCAACGCTGCCGCCCAACACGCGAATCGTGGTCATTGCCCCACCCATGGATCCCACCACTTTGGCGTGTTTCAGGCAGCGCGTCAGGCCTCTCCGATGTCGAGCCGAATCTCTTCGAGCAGCAAATCCAGCTGCCCGAGGGCGTCCTCCGGATCACTGAGGGCCGGCAGAGCATCCACTTCTCCGCTGTCCTCACGATGCCAGAGGTCTTCGATCTCGCAGAGCCGTTCCGCCAAGCCCACGAGGCCGTCCTTGCGATAGGTGCGATCGAGTTCATCGAGCAGCACAGGCATGCGGATGGAACTGGCCCGCAGCGCACGACGCAGATCGGCCTGGGTCCGGCCGCTGTGCCGGAGCCAGTCCTTGAGAAACGACTGCAGTTCGTCCAACTGCTCGGTGGTGAGGGCCGCCATCAGCGAACCGGAGGGAACCAGCGATCCAGTTTGCGCTGTGCCCGCAACCGGATGGCCTCACTGCGGTGCTGCGCGCAGAGCCCGAGCAGGGCCGTCAAAGCCACCAGATCGTCGCTGAAGCCAGCGGCGGGAATGAAATCGGGAATCAGATCCGTGGGAACCAGCAGGTAGGTCAACGCCGCCAACATCGTCAGCCGCACCTGCGGGGGTGTCTGCGGATCCAGGAGCAATTCGAGACATTCCAAGGCAGGCCTGGCGAGGGTTCTGCCCGCCCGCCTGAGCAGGCGACGCAACGCCCCTTCGTCCACCTCGGTGCTCTCCAGCACCGGGGTATCAATCGGCCCTGTCCCCATCGTTGCCGCGGGATCGACGGACATCAGCTGATCTCAGCCCATGCAGTGATCCCATTCTGCTGGCCCTACTGGACCGCGGTGCCGGCCTCCACAAGACCGCTCTGAATCCCGGCCTTGCGCAGTTTGCGCAGGGCCCGTTGCACCACCTGCCGGCAATACTCACGGCTGCAACCCAGCAGACGCGCCACCTCCGCCAGGGTGCGCCACTCATGACTGCCATCGAGACCGAAGCGCAGCATCACCACGGTGCGCTCCTTCGGGGTCAGGTTGGACTGATCCAGCAGGGTCCAGACCGCCGCATTGCGTTCTGCCATTTCACAGCGCTCCATCGGCGGAAGCTCCTCACTGGGAAGCACATCCACCAGCTCGGTGGGGTCCGATTTCGACTTCACAATCCCCTGCAGGCTCACGGTCACGGAGCGCAGCTCACAACCGAGCAAATCCTCAATTTCCTCCAGCGGCAAGGCGAGAGCCTTCGCCAGCTGCTGTGCGGTCGCGGCCATCCCATTGCGCTGCATCAAACGCGCTTTTGCAGCGCGAAGCCGGGTGAGCTTTTCATTCACATTCACTGGGATCCGAATCGTGCGGCTCTGGGTCGAGAGGGCACGATTAAGACCCTGGCGAATCCACCAGTAGGCATAGGTACTGAAGCGATGTCCGCGGGTGGGGTCGTATTTCTCGACGGCACGCGTCAGGCCAAGGGTCCCCTCCTGAATCAGATCCAAGAGGTCAAGTCCCTTGCCCTGGTAGCGCTTTGCCAGGTTCACCACCAGCCGGAGGTTGGCGGTGATCATCTGATCTTTGGCTCGCTCGCCAACGCGCATGGTGCGCTTTTCAATGTCGTTGTAGCTGCACGCCTCGCCGACACCACCAGCCATAGCGCAGCGCTCATGCAACTGCACCATGGCTTGTACCTTGCGGCCAAGCATCAACTCTTGCTCGGGGGTCAACAACTGATGACGCCCGATTTCCCCGAGGTATGCACTCAGCGAGCTGGCCATGATTGCGCGGTCTGCTGTTTTGAACCTAGAAGCTTTTTCGCTCTCCGATGAAAGCAACTAAAAAGCTTCCAAGTTTCAACCTTGCTTCGCAAGTGCAGATTTGCTTTGCATCTTCACGATGCCTACCAATGCATAACAACAAACAGTGCAGCACCGGCCCTCGCTACGGTCGAGGGCCTGACACGCTGCAACCATGCCCGCCCTCTCGGCCCTGCTTGCCGACCTCTCACCATCCGTGCTGCCCCGGGCGGGCGTGGCCTACGTCCATTACCTGAGCTTCATGCTCTGCTTCGGGGCCCTGGTGCTGGAGCGCCGCCTGATCCAGCCCAACCCCAACCGCAAGGACGCCACCTTGATGGTGATCACCGACGTGGTGTACGGCATGGCCGCCCTCGCCCTCCTGGTGAGCGGCATCCTGCGGGTTCTGTACTTCGGTCAGGGCAGCGAGTTCTACACAGAGAACCCTCTGTTCTGGTGGAAGGTGGGTCTCTACCTCTCCGTCGGTGGCCTGTCCCTGTACCCCACCGTCACCTACATCCTCTGGGCGATCCCCCTGCGCAAGGGGGAATTGCCCCAGGTCAGCGAAGCCCTGGCCAAGCGGCTGGCCTGGATCTTGAACATTGAATTGGTGGGCTTTGCCCTGATCCCCCTGCTGGCAACCCTGATGGCACGGGGCGTCGGGCTGCCTGCCTAAATGCAGCTGCCACCGCCAGCCTGCCCACCTGCAGCGGAGGTGCGTCCCTGGCAGGGCAGCGGCCCCCTCCTGCTGGATCCCACGCCGGCCCCTGCCGGCGACGGACTCGGACTCGATTACCGGGATCAACTCAAACCCACGGCCTCCGGCTGGCCCCGCCGGGACCATTGGNGTGTGTGGGTTGAACCTGTTCGCAACACCGGGCCGGCAGCGATCTGGGAGCAGCGCTGGCATCAGGCCGTTCTGTCCGCCTTAGCCACCTGGCAGCAGCACCTGCCGATCACCCTGGTGAGCGATCCCCAGCAAGCCCAGGTGCAGGTGGAGCGCCGCCGCCCTCCCCTCCTCAACAAGCGGGCGAGCAATGGTCGGGCCGTCCTGCAGTTGCACCAGGTCCAGCGCGGACAGGGTTGGGAGCTGGAGCCCCAAGTGAGCGTCCTGATCAGCCCGGGTCAAGCCCAGCGGGCGATCGAGGCCACGAGCCTGCACGAGCTGGGGCATGCCTTTGGGCTTTGGGGCCACAGCACACAAGCCGGGGATGTGATGTCCGTGCATGCAGGCCCCAATCCGACCCTGCAGCTCAGCCCTCGCGATCGGGCCAGCCTGCTGTGGTTGCAACAGCAACCGGCCCTCCATCAGGCTGAGCCGAGCGCACCGTCCCCATGAGTTCGCCCCCCCGGCGCACCCTCTCGGATCTCTTCCTGCGGAGACCGGTGTTCAGCCTGGTGCTGAGCCTGCTGATCCTGCTGATGGGAGCCATCAGCTTGTCGGGGCTGCAGGTGGAAAACCTGCCCTCGATTGCCCCAGGCCGGGTGAGTGTGCGCAGCAGTTATCCCGGGGGGAGTCCGGAGGTGGTGGAGCAGGGGGTGACGGCTCTGCTGGAGAAACAGCTCAACGGCATGGAGCGGCTGGACAGCATCAGCTCCAGCAGCAGCTCCAGCGGGAGCAGCATCAGCCTCAACTTCCGCGGCGGCTCACCGGAACTCAACCAGGTGAACGCCCAGAACGAAATCGCCCAGGTCCTGCGTCGCCTTCCGGCTCAGGTGGTGCGCCTTGGGGTGCAGGTGCGCCGCAGCTCCGATGACCTGCTGATGGTGCTGAGCTTCAGCGCCGACCCGAAGCGCTACGGCGAGGTCTTCCTCAATGGCTGGGTGAGCCAGGTGGTGCAGGAGCGCCTGCAGCGGGTCGAAGGGGTCGGCAACGTCACCCTCTTCGGGGGGAGCCCCCTGGCCTTTCGCCTCTGGCTCAATCCTGCGGCCCTACTGGAGCGCCAGCTCACGATCGGGGATGTGCAGAGCGCCCTTCAGGCTCAGAACGTTCTGGCGGCACTGGGACAAACGGGCGAGGCCCCCATGCCTCCCGGTCAGGCAACCACGCTGCCGTTGCTCATGGAGGGCCGCCTGCGCAGCCCGGAGGAACTGGAGCAGGTGGTGGTGGGACGCGGTCCCGATGGCGGGGTGGTCCTCCTGCGGGATATCGGGCGCGTGAGCCTGGGCAGCGAGGCCTACGACACCGTTGCCACCAACCTTCAGGGACGCCCCACCGTGGCCCTGGGGGTCTACCAGCGCGATGGGAGCAATGCCCTCGCGGTGAGCGAGGCGGTGGAGGCAGCGCTGCAGGAACTGGAGCCGAGCTTCCCCCCGGGTGTCGATCTGCAGCTGATCGTCAACGAAGCCGACAACGTCCGCGACAGCATCGGCGAAACCGCCGGCAGCCTGCGGGATTCGGTGCTCCTGGTGTTCCTGGCCCTGCTGCTGGGACTGGGCAACAGCCGCCTGGCCCTGATCAGCGCCCTGGCGGTTCCGGTCTCCCTGCTGGGCTCCATCAGCCTGATCAAGCTGGCCGGTGGCTCGATCAACACCCTCAGCCTGTTTGGCATGGTGCTGGCTTCAGGCCTGGTGGTGGATGACGCCATCGTCGTCAGTGAAGACATCGGCCGGCGCCTCGAGAACGGGGCCTCCCCCCTGAAGGCGGCCCGAGACGCCATGGCGGAATTGGGGGGCGCGGTGGTGGCCACCTCCCTGGTGCTGGTGGTGGTGTTCCTTCCCGTGATCGGGATGGAAGGCAGCCTCGGGCGCCTCTACGCCCCGATCGCCATCAGCATCAGTGCTGCGATTGCGGTCTCCACCTTCAACGCCATCAGCTTCACGCCGGTGGCCGCCAGTCGGATCCTCCATGCCGAGCAAAGGGAACCCGCCTGGCTGGGGCGCTGGATTGATCCACCGCGGCGCTGGCTCGAATCGCTGGAGCAGCCCTACGGGCGCTGGCTGGAGCGCTCCCTGCAGCAACGGCGCCGGGTGATGGCCAGCTTGCTGGCGGGTCTGTTGCTCACCGCCGCCGCCTTGAGCTGGTGGCCCACGGCCTTCATCCCCCAGGAGGACAACGGGCAGTTGCGGGGAGTCGTGGTCCTGCCCTCGGGCCTATCCCTGCAACGCACCCAGGCGGTGATGGATCAGGTCCGAACCGTGGCGGCAGGCGATCCGGCGATTCGAACCGGCAACTTCTATGCGGGACGCTCCTTCGGGGACAGCACCCCCAACAAAGGGCTTCTGTTTCTTCGACTGCACCCCCTGGGCCAGCGGGGGCCGGGCAACCCGAGCACCGAAGCGGTGGCGACACGCTTGAACCGCACCCTGCGGCGCCAGGTTCCAGGGGCGATGGTGCAGCTCAGCCAGCCCCCGAGCGTCCGGGGCTTCAGCAGTGAGGGGGGACTGGAACTGGAGCTGCTCGACACCAGCAATGGCCAGCTGAGCCTGGAGCAATTTGCCGAGCAGGCCCAACAACTGATCCAGGCGGCCATGGCCACGGGACGCTTTGAGCGGGTCTCTACCCGGTTCAGCGCCGACTCCCCCCTGCTGCGCCTGGAACCCAACCGCCTGCAGATGGCCTCCCTCGGGGTGGAGTTGAGCGACCTGGTGAGCACCCTCGAGGCAAGCCTGGGCAGCAGCTACGTCAATGACAGCTTTGAAGGGGACCAGGTGCGCCGGGTGATCGTGCAACTGGAAGGCCGCGGCCGCCGCGACATTGACGATGTCCTGGCCCTGCAGGTGCGCTCCAAGGCAGGAAAACTGATTCCCGTCAGCCAACTGGTGCAGGTGACCCCCTCGAGCGGGCCGAGCACGATCACTCACAACCGCCTGGTCCGCTCCATCAGCATCCGCGCCCTGCCCGCCGCGGGCGTGAGCACCGGAGCGGCGATGGCGGAACTGGAACGCATCCAGCAACAGCAAGGGGGATCGAGCACCGACCTGGCCTGGAGTGGCCTTGCCCGGGAGGAAAAACAGTCCGGGAGCAGCAGCGTGCGGGTGTTCGCCCTTGCGGTGCTGGTGATGGCGCTGGTGCTGGCGGCCCTCTACGAAAACCTGCTGGATCCCCTGATCATCCTGATCACCGTGCCTCTGGCCCTGCTGGGAGCCGTGGCGGGCCTGGGGCTGCGGGGGTTGCCATTGGATGTCTACGGCCAGATGGGGCTTCTGGTGCTGGTTGCCTTGGCCGCGAAGAACGGGATCTTGATCGTGGAATTCGCCAACCAGAGGTTGAAGGAGGGCTTAAACCTCGATCAGGCGATTGGCGATGCGGCCCGCTCCCGTCTGCGGCCGATTCT
>JAURGL010000268.1 GCA_030833825.1 Vulcanococcus sp. SFB_649D_100_25
CCTTACCCCCTACCAAATCCCATGACCAACACACCCGCCAACGATCGCTGGTTCCAGAACCGAGCAATTGAGCAGATTCATCAGGAACAGCTGAAGCGCGCCGAACTGTTCAACGGCCGCGCCGCCATGCTCGGCATCGTGATCGGCATCCTCACCGAGGCCCTCACCGGCTCGGGGATTGCCCATCAGATCGGCCTCGGCCCCCTGGTGGACGGCTACGCCGCCTGCCGCACCCAGTTCCTGCCGTTCTGCTTCTGAATCCTCGGCGTTGTGCCGGCGAATTTGAGCCCCAGGCCCATGGCCTGGGGCTTTTTGCTGTTCAGGAGAGATACCAGCGCAACAACGCCACGATCTGACCAGCCGGTCCATGGCCGGTGATCCATTCGCCCAACAGTGCCGCGGCAAAGCCGAGCATCGCCACCCGACCGTTCAGTCGCTCCACTCCGGCAAGCGCCGTGGTGTTCCAGGGCCGGCGGGTGGTGAGCCCTTCACCGAACGCTTCCAG
>JAURGL010000269.1 GCA_030833825.1 Vulcanococcus sp. SFB_649D_100_25
GCGTAATCCCCTGGTGGGGCGTTTGCGCGCCCTGCATCAAGCCAAGGGGCGACGGGAGCAGGGCCTGCTGTTACTCGAGGGGACCCATCTGTTCGAGGAAATGCTGCGTCTGGCCCTCAGGCCTGCTCAGGTCTTGGCGACGCCGGCCTGGATGGAACGGCATCCGGCTCTGGTGGCCTCGTGCCGGGCTCCGTTTCACCCCGTGGGGGAGGAGGTTCTGGCGGCGGTGGCCACCACGGAGAGCCCCGATGGGGTGGTGGTGACGCTGCCACTGTCGGCTCTGCCGGTGGCGGCTGGACAGGGAGCCTGGGTCCTGGCTCTCGATCAGCTGCAGGACCCCGGCAACCTGGGGACGCTTCTTCGCACCGCTTTGGCGGCAGGGGTGGATGAGCTCTGGCTCGGGGGCGGAGCCGACCCTTGGCAACCCAAGGTGCTGCGCGCCTCCGCGGGTGCCGCCCTGGCGCTGCCCACGCGACGTGAACCGGAGCGGCAGGGGCTTCAGG
>JAURGL010000270.1 GCA_030833825.1 Vulcanococcus sp. SFB_649D_100_25
AAGCTCCTCGAGGCACCCAAGGGCTGCCTGGTTTCCGTCGCTGGCTCACTGGAGCAACGCCACAACAAAGACGGCCAGCCCTACGTCGAGCTCAAGTGCCGTCAGCTCAAGGTCCACAACCGCTCCCGCTCTGGCGGTGGTGGCGGTGCAAGTGGTTCGGGAACGAATACTGGTGGAACTGGAAACACGCCAGCGACAAGTCCTTCGCAGGGCAATAATGGCGGTCAAAGTACCAACTCATTCGGTGGGGCTGGCGGTGGTGGCGCAGGTGGAACATCTGGTGGTGGCGGAGGCGGTGCTGGAGGGTTTTTAACAGGTACAGTATCTTTAAACACAACCCAATCTTATACAGTTACTGTTGGTGCTGGCGGTGCTGGCGGAGCAATTGATACTATAGGAGTACAAGGCTCTAATTCTCAGTTTGGAACTCTAACGGCATCTGTTGGTGGTGGTTATGGTAGTTATGCAAATATTGCGGCAGGTTCTGGTGGCTCAGGCGGT
>JAURGL010000027.1 GCA_030833825.1 Vulcanococcus sp. SFB_649D_100_25
CCGCTTCGCGATCAAAGATGTCGACCCCCGGGTCGGTGACCTCTCCATGGATCAGCAAGGGCATGCCGATCCGCTCCATCGTCTCGAGGACCGGCGTGACGTTGTTGAGGTCCCGAACGCCCGCATCGGAGTTGGTGGTGGCCCCGGCCGGGTAGAGCTTGGCGGCGGTGAACACCCCCTCGGCGAAGCCCCTTTCCAGTTCCTGGGGTGCGATCGCCTCCGTCAGGTAGGCGGTCATCAGCGGGGTGAAGCGATCGCGA
Source organism: Vulcanococcus sp. SFB_649D_100_25 (assembly GCA_030833825.1). GTDB lineage: Bacteria > Cyanobacteriota > Cyanobacteriia > PCC-6307 > Cyanobiaceae > Vulcanococcus. The sequence goes on from JAURGL010000027.1 coordinate 261, forward strand.
CCGCCCGGGCTGAGCGCCTGATGGATGCGGTCGCGGTAGGCCCTGGCCTGTTCGACGCTGGTGATCGGCGGCTTCAGGTTGGGCATCACGATCGCCCGGGCGAATTGCCGTGCGGTGTGGTTGACCACCGCCTGGAGCATTTCCCCATCGCGAAGGTGCACATGCCAGTCGTCCGGTGTGCGGATCGAGAGGCTGCGGGAGGTGTCGCTCATGGACCCTGGGATCTAGGGAGAGTCTGATGGGTTTCGCCGATTGGGCCCCCCGGCCACCAGGTAGGCGCTCAGGGAGAGCAGCAGCACGCTGCCGCTGAAGACCAGGAGGTTTGTGGTGTTGTTGATCGGGAAGATCAACATTGATTTGAAGGCGGAGACGATCAGGGCGACCACGATCACCTTCACCAGTTTTTCCTTGAGGGCATCGAGGCTGCGGATGTCCAACAGACCATTGCCGCCGGCATCGGGGCCCCGGGCCGCTTCGATCTCTGAGATCAGCAGCTCGTAGACCCCGTAGCCAAAGATCATCAGGGCGATGCCGATCAGGTAGAGGTCAACCCCTCCCACCAGTTCCCCAAGCAGCATCGCCACGGTCCTGCTGTCCTCCGGGGAGGCATCCAGCAGCAACCGGATCGAATGCCAGATCTCGGAGGTGCCGCTGATGAAGGTGGCCCCGCTGCCCAGCAGGCTCATCACCACCGGAACGATCGCGATCAGGCGGAATTTCCACAGCCAGCGCTCGAAGAAATCCTCAATCGCAGTGCTGACACGTCGCATCGATCTGGTGCAGATGGAGCGCTTCGGCGACCCTAGAGGCTGCTGGTCAGGTGCTTGAGACCTTGATGGAGCCTCTCCAGGAGTTGGTGGCGATCCGGGTCCAGCCCCGCGCCAGCCGGGACCGGGTGCTCGGGGAGCGGGATGGGGCCATCGCGATCGCCCTCAAAGCCCCTCCGGTGGATGGAGAAGCCAATGCCGCACTGTTGACGTTCGTGGCCCGCCGGTTGGAGCTGGCGCCGAGGCGGGTGGAGCTGGTGCGGGGTCACAGCAGCCGGCAGAAATGGATCCGGGTCGACGGCCTCGAGGCCGCAGTGGTGCGTGCCCAATTGCTGGATCCTGATGTCCGTTGAGGAACCCCGCGACATCCAGGGCGCCATCGAAGCGGCGCCGCTCAGCTCCATGCAGTGGCGGCTGTGGCTCCTGGCTTCGGCCGGCAAGTTCTTCGAAGGTCTGGTGGTGTTCATCGGAGGCATCGCCCTGCCCCTGGTGCAGGAGGACTTTGGCCTCAACGCCAGGGAGAGCGGGCTCCTCACCGCCTCCCCCCTGCTCGGGATCCTGGTGGGGGCCCTGCTGCTGGGGGGACTGGCGGATCGCTGGGGGCGCAAGCCGCTGTTCATCGGCGAGATGGTCCTGCTGGTCCTCGGCCTGCTGGGGGCCTCCTTCAGCCCCAATGGCTGGAGCCTGTTCTCCTGCCTGCTGGTGGTGGGTCTGGCCCTGGGGGCGGACTACCCCACGGCCCATCTGGTGATCTCCGAGAGCATCCCGTCGGCGATCCGGGGGCGGCTGGTGCTCGGGGCCTTCAGCTTCCAGGCCTTTGGCGCCTTGGCGGCCATGGCTCTGGGCGCTGGTGTCCTGACCCTGCGCCCGGATCTGGGGGCCTGGCGGAGCTTCTACTGGCTCCCTGTCCTGCCGGTGGCCCTGGTGGCCTGGGGCCGGGTCTTCCTGCCGGAGAGCAGTCACTGGTTGGCATCCCAGGGGGATCCGGAAGCGGCGCAACTCCAGCTCGCGCGCCTCCTCAACCGCTCGGATCTGGACCTCAACACGCCACGACGTGGGGCCCCCGATCGGCCCTCTGCTCCTCCCCCTTGGCGGGCCCTGTTTCAGGGGCGTCTGCTGCGGGCCACGGTCCTCGCAGCGGTGCCCTGGTTTCTCCAGGACATCTCCACCTATGGCATCGGCATCTTTACCCCGACGATCCTGGCGGGGGTGATGGATGGGGATCTGCTGGGGGCTCAGGGGGCGAAGGGGGCGGCCCTGGTGGATCTGGCCTTTGTGGCCGGCATCGTCGTGGCCATCGCCCTGGCGGATCGCTGGGGGCGGATCCCCCTGCAAATCCTTGGTTTCCTTGGCTGCGCTTTGGGTCTGACCCTGGCGGCCCTCGCTTCGGGGGATGGCCCCTGGGGCGCCAACCTCCCCTTGCTGATGAGCGGCTTTGTGGTCTTTCAGTTCATGACCAACCTGGGGCCGAATTCCCAGACCTATCTCCTGGCCGGAGAGGTGTTCCCCGTGCCCCTGCGCGGTCTTGGGGCCGGCCTTGCCGCCGCCGCCGGGAAGGTGGGGGCGATCTTGACGGCCTTCCTGTTCCCGATCCTGCTGGTCCAGTGGGGGAGTCAGGGCCTGTTGCCGTTGTTGGTGGTCCTCTCGCTGCTTGGGGCCGTGGTGACCTGGCGCTTTCGGATCGAAACGAAAGGGGCCGACCTCGCCCAGATCGGACAGGGAGCCGGGGAGCCCTAGGGGCCCTGCGGGGCCTCTCCTTACAGTGGTTTCATGACCGATCTGGAGCCCCAATCCCCTGCGCTGTCTCCAGCGCTGACTCCGGCAGAGGAGCAGCTGTGCATCACCGAGCAGCTGGGCCGTTTGCTGCCCCTGGTGAATGGGGGCTCCCGGGTTGCACGGGTGGACTCCACCCATGCCGCCGCTGCCCTGCCTTCTTTGCTCAGCTGGGACGACGACGGTCACCTGAGCGTGGATTGATCCTTGGGCCCGGGGTCCCGCCTTAGCCCGCCCCAGCGCCTGGTGGTCCTGGCGGGCGGTGGCCACAGCCATGCCCTGCTGCTGCGCCGCTGGATCATGCGGCCCCGCAGTCGACCCCAGCGCTGTTTGATTGTGCTGGTCAACCGCCACAGCACCTCCCTGTATTCGGGGATGGTCCCGGGCCTGGTGGCGGGGCGTTATTCCCTGGCGGAGTGCCGCATCGATCTTCGGGATCTCTGCCGCCGCGCCGGGGTCACCTTCGTGCAGGCGGAGATCGTTGGACTCGACCTGCTCGGCGGGGCCCTCCATCTCAAGGATCGCCCTGCCCTGCGCTTTGATCGCCTCAGCCTGGATGTGGGCTGCCAGACCCGCGGGCCTGCCCCCTCGGGAGGGACGCTCCCGCACGTGCGCGGTGAAGCCGCTGGAGCCGTTCCTGGATTGGCTGCAGCAGCGCCCTGCCGGGACCGTGCGCATCCGCGGTGGTGGGGCCGCGGCGGTTGAGCTGGCCCTGGCCCTGCGGGCACGGGGATTCAATCCGCTGCTGCGGTTGCGGGGGGATCGGCTCAGGCTTGGTTCCACAGCGGCAAACCGCTCCGGCGAACACCTCCTGCGCCGCTCCGGGATTGCGGTGGAACGGCAGGTCACTCTCGAGGCCGAGTCGGACCTGGCCTGCACGGGCAGTGAGGCTCCGGCCTGGTTGGCCGCCTCCGGACTGCCGGTGGATCCCCTGAGCGGGCGGGTGCTGACCGAGGCGACCCTGGCGGTGCAGGGCTTCCCCGATCTCTTCGCCAGCGGTGATTGCGCCTTGATTGCGGCGGATCCGCGTCCTGCTTCGGGGGTCTGGGCGGTGCGGGCGGCCCCGGTCCTGGCGGAGAACCTCCGGCGCAGCCTTGCGCAACCGCGGCGTCCGCTGCGGCGCTGGCATCCCCAGCGACAGGCCCTTCAGCTGCTGGGGGATGCCCAGGGCCGGGCCCTTGCCTTCTACGGACCCTTCAGCCTGGGCCCCTCCCGCTGGATCGGGCTCTGGAAGGAGCGGATCGATCGGCGCTTCATGCGGGGCTTTGTTGCCGATGCGGCGATGCCTGCGGATGAACCGATGGCCTGCCGCGGTTGTGCGGCCAAGCTGCCGGGAGCCCCCCTGGCCTCGGCACTGGGGCGGTTGCAGCCGGACGCCGAGGCCCCGCCTGCCGAGGATGCGGCCCTGTTGGATCGCGATGCCAGGGGAGACCTCCTGCTCCAGAGCGTGGATGGTTTTCCCGCCCTGCTGGATGACCCCTGGCTGAATGCCCGCCTGACCACCCTGCATGCCTGCAGTGATCTCTGGGCGAGCGGTGCCCATCTCCACAGCCTGCAGGCCCTGGTCACCGTCCCCGAGGCTTCACCGGCCCTGCAGGAGGAGTTGCTGCTGCAGACCCTGGCGGGAGTCCGCTCCGTGCTCGACCCGTTGCAGGTGCCCCTGCTGGGTGGTCACACCTTGGAGGGCCGCGATGGCGCCGGTTTGGCCCTGGCCTTGAGCGTGACCGGAGTGGTGCGGGAGGCCCAGCATTGGCCCAAGAGCCCCCTGCGGGCAGGGCAGGTGCTCCTGCTCAGCCGCCCGATCGGCACGGGGGTGTTGTTTGCGGCGGCGATGGCTGGGGTCGCTGATCCCACCTGGATCGACTCTGCCCTGGAGACGATGCAGCAAAGCCAGGCTCCACTGGTGGATCTGTTGGCTCTGCATGGTTGCCGTTCCTGCACCGATGTCACTGGCTTCGGCCTACTGGGGCACCTTTCGGAGATGCTGACCCCCGGGCAGCGCCTCGAGCTCGATCCCGAGGCGATCCCCGCTCTGCCCGGTGCCCTGCGCTTGTTGGAGCAGGGCTATGCCAGCAGCCTCGCCCCCGCCAATGCCTCTGCTTTGGCTGTGCTGGAGCCCACGGGAGGGGTCCAGTTGCGCACTGCGGCCACAGCTGCGCAGCAGCAGCTGTGGGTGGACCCTCAGACCTGCGGCCCCCTGCTGGCGGCCTTGCCGGCGGATCAGGCCGAGGCGGCGATCAAGGCTTTGCGCCAGCAGGGGTTTGAGCAGGCATCGGTGATCGCTCAGGTGCTCAGCGATCCCTAGTCGCGCACGAGCCAAGCGGCGGTGAGGTTGCCGGGATCCCGTTGCAAATAGAAGTAACCACGGGCCCCTTTGTCCTTGCGGCCATTCACGATCAGGGCGCGGTAGCTGTACGCGGTCCCGAGCTGATCGCGCTGCTTGAGGCTGCCCCAGCAACTGTTGGGATCGAGGTTCAGTTCGCCGCTGTAGCTGGCGGTCTCCCCGCGGCCCCCATAGCTGGAGAGGGCGATCCCCTTCACCTGGCCGTCCTTCCACTGCTCCCTCTGCACCACCGCATTCGGGCTCCAGCCCCCGGGGACCGCATTCAGTCCCGTTTGCCGGCTGAGCACCAATCCATTGAGGTCGCTGCTGCGGCAAGACCCGGATGCCATCGGCAGCCAACTGCTGCTGGTCACCTGAGAGCCCTGTCGGGCCAGGCCGTAGAGGGGCCGCCCCTGGCCATCCAGCACCACTTCGGTGCGGTCGCTCCCCCAGGGCAGCTGGCGTTGCACCAGCGCGATGCAGTGCTTGGTGATGGTCACGCTGCCTGTGTAGGTGCCAGAGCGCTCGGTCTGTCCCACCCGTTCGAGCACCGTCCCCTGGACCACTCCGTTTGCCAGCCAGCGCTCCTCCAGCAGGCTCGCCTTAGGGGTGTTGCGTTCTCCCTTGGTCTCGCTCACCCCCATGCCCCAGATGGCAAAGCGGCCCTGCCTGAGGTTGGGGCAATCTGCGGCGGGGCTGGCGGCTTGCAGCTGGGAGGGGGTCAGCACCGGAAGCAACAGGCTGGCGGCACTGATCAGCAGAAGGGATTTGCGCATGCGCAACGGGGCGTCGATCCAGCTACCGCATCATGCGATCAATTCAGCTCTGCGGCGACGTTCTGTCGAATCAGGCAGTCGCTGAGTGGGTAGCTGACGCAGAGCAGCGCGTAACCGGCCTTGATCTGCTGCTCGTCAAGAAAGCACTGATCCGCCTGGTCCACGGAGCCATCGAGCAGCAAGCCGGCGCAGGTGCTGCAGGCCCCCGCCCTGCAGGAGGAGGGCAGATCAATGCCAGCTGCCTCCGCCGCATCAAGGATGTACTCGTCGGCGTCGCACTGGAAGCTCCCACCGGCCTCGAGCTTGATGCTGTAGCTGGCCATGGCGGGCGGGAGCGGGTATTGGCGTTCTAGCCATGGCCCGGTTCAAAGCTGCACCATCCCGCAGCGCATGCCCTTGAGCACCGCCTGCACCCGGTTGTTGACCTCGAGGGTTTTCAGCAGCCGTTTGGTGTAAGTGCGGGCTGTCTCTTCGCTGACCACGAGTTGCTCGGCAATCTCCCGGTCCGTGAGGCCACTGGCGAGCAGATCGAGCACTTCGTATTCACGGGGTGTGAGCCGCGGGCAGCTGAGGTAGGGAAGCTGCCCGGAGCGCAGGGATGGGCTCCGGTAGGAGTGTTGCCCCATCACGGCGATCACGGCCGCCTCAAGGGGCTTCTGGTCCTCGATGAAGTCGGCCTCTGCCACCACCGCTTCCAGCCAGGTGGCATCGGTGTATTCCACGGGGATGGCATCACCGAGCGCGAGCACCACCACCTTGAGGTGGGGTTGCAGGATCCGGGCCTGCTTCGCCAGCTCAAAGCCATTGCCGCTCTCCAGATAGTCGGTGCAGATCAGCAGCTCGTAGCGTTCTTGCTTGAGATAACTCAGGCAGGTGCGTTCATCGGTGACCGCGCATCCGATCAGGCTGGAATCACGAATGCTTTCGCAGAGGCAGCGCAGAAAAAAGCGCCCTTTCATCGCCAGGGCCACCTTGCCCTCGACCGCCACCGACAGGAGCACATCGTCGAGGTTGCTGCCCTGGAGGTTGGCGAGAAACGGAGTGAGATCCATACGCCCTGCCTGAGCGCACCTGCGCCCCTGGCTCCGGGTTCATCATGCTCCTCCGGCGTGCGCACACGGCAGCCGCGGGCATCGGATTCGTAAGGATCGTTGCGTTGGTTCTTGCCCAACAAAAAAGCCGCCCCAAGTCACAACACAGGGGGCGGCGTTTGCCTTGCAGCAGCGTGCAATGACTGCCCTGTTCAATCGAAATCAGTTGGCGACTGCCGTCTGACTTTTCAGCAGTTGTGCGTACAGGTAGTCGGGCGATTTGTAGTGACGGGGCAGGCAATGGTGGAGGGTCTCGAGACGCCCCCAGCACACGGTCCGCTGAATCTTGTTCAAGGTGCGCTTTTCGGCGATCAGCATCTTCAGCGCCTTGCAGTAGAGCTGATAGTTGGCTTCCAGTTCGCCGATGGTGATGCTGGCTTTGGTGCTTTCCATGGCGTCAGTCGTCGTAAACCAGGCATTCGGGCGACTGGGGGTTCAGGTCGCAATAGACCTCCAGCGGCGTCGGGTCGGAGGTTTGATCGGGATGGTGGGCCTTGTAGGCCTCCAGATCCTTCAGCTCCTGCTCCAGGTGGGCCGCCTTGGCGGTATCTCCCGCGCTACGGGCTTTTTCCAGCTCGCTCCGGTCCTGAGCGATGTGGGCGTCGATGCTTTCCAACGGTTGTCCTGGCCGACTGTTCACAGCTACCCCCGCTCGGTGGGGCCTCGATACCCCCATATGGGGTCGTTGTGAGCGGGGCCCGCTTCGGCAGCTGACAACATGGATGGGAACTTCAGGATCGCGGTGATCCGTTTCCCTCGGCTTGTTGCAGTCCTGTTGCTGGTGGCCTGGCTCGGGGCCTGCGCCAGCCGGCGTCCCAAGCCCGTTGATCCGACCCTCTCGAAGGCTGAAGAGCAGCAGCGCAAGGCCCTCCAGCAGTGCCGTCGCTACCGCGGCAGTCTTCCGCTGCTGAGTCAACGCTTCTCGGACACCAAGAAGCGCCTGCAGACGATTGCGGGGGAACGCTTTGTGCCCGCGATGCCACCGCTGCCCCTTGATCCGGAGGAGCAGAGGCTGCTCACGGTCTATGACCAGGAGACCGAGGAGCAGATCTACAACGACGCTCAGGCGGCCTGGAAGCGCAGCGAGGCGGAGCGCAGGCAGGTGTGGGAGCAGGCCCGGGGCCAGCGCCAGGCCGCTGCGGAGCAGGAACTGGATCAACTGGCGGAGCAGTTGCGCAGCATCAGCCCCGACCTGTTGGCGGCCCAGGAGCCGCTTGCGCTTAACGCCGCGCAGATGCAGCGCTACCTGAGCTGCAAACCCGAGAACTTCCGTTGATGGGGGGGGCCCGGATCTGGCGCTGGGGGCTGACCCTGGCCTTGTGGGGCATGCCTCAACTCCCGGTGTCGGCACAGACCTGCCTGGAGCGCTACGGGCAGACCGGTTGTGCTGCCCGCCTCTATGCGGAGATGCTCTGCGCCCATTTCGATCGCCCAGATGTGATGCGCAATCGGGAGAGCCAGCTTGCCGATCGCTTTGAGGAGGCGGGACTCGATCTGGCCGGCATCAGTGCGAGCGAGGTGGAAACCGCCGCGGTGGGTTACTACACCCCGATGTTGTGCCCTCAGAAGAGTGGGGCCATCCGTCGCCTGTTCAATCGCTCGTAGCCGGCACCTGGGTAGGGGGAGTTCAGATCAGCGGCACATCGCAGCAGCGCGATCTCGATAAGCCATGGGGAGCGGTCACTGGGTTGATGAAGGACCTGGCTTCGAAAGCACTGCATGCCCTGCCGGCTGTTGCCCTGCTGCCCCTATGTCGCCTTTGCCTTTCGCCGGCTTCCTGGGGTTGGCGATCCCAACGGGGGCCTCAAGCGACGCTCTTCACCGCTGGCAGGCGGGTGCTGGTCACAAAGGCCAGGGCCACCATCAGGCATGACATCCACAGGCAGGCCTGCATCCCTCCCCACAAAAACAGAGCCCCCGAGAGCAGGGTCCCGATCAGCCTGCCTGCGGCATTGGCCATGTAATAGAAGCCCACGTTGAGGCTCACCGATTCGGCATCGGTGTAGGCCAGGACCATGTAGCTGTGGATCGAGGAGTTCATCGCAAACACCACCCCGAAGGCGGCCAGACCCAGGACCACTGCGATCCCTGGATGTCCCACCTGGCGCCACAGCGCCAGGGCGATCAAGGCGGGGATCGCCGTGAGAACGGCACTCCAGAACGCGACAGCGGATGCCCCCGGTGGCTGGGTTTGCCCCCAGCAACGCCTGAGGCTCGGGGCTGAGGCCTGCACGATCCCGTAGGCGATCACCCAGAGCCCCATGAAGCCGCCCACTTCCCAGAACCTCCAGCCCAAGGCGGCCTGGAGAAACACCGGCAAGGCCACCACGAACCAGACATCGCGGGCCCCGAAGAGGAAGAAGCGCGCCAGGGAGAGCACGTTGATCCCCCGGGACTTGGAGAACAGGGCTGTAAAGCCGGGCTTCTGTTTCATCCGGCCCATCTCCCGGGGCAGCACCAGGGTGCAGAGGAAGGCCGCGAAGAGCCCGGCGGCCATGGCGGCCACGGAGCGGTTGAAGCCAACTGTGGTCAGCAGCAGACCCCCCAGGAAGAAGCCCACTCCCTTGAGGGCATTTTTGGAGCCGGTGAGGATCGCCACCCAGCGGAACAGCTGCTGCTGGCCGCGGCCTTGATCCTCCGGGGCGTCTTTGACAACGGTTTTGATGGCGCTTTTGGCGCTCATCTTGTTGAGGTCCTTGGCGATCCCGCTGATGGCCTGGGCCACCATCACGTAGGCCACACTCCACCACTTCGGCCAGCTGTCAGCGATGGGGATCAACATCAGCAGGGCCCCGATCTGCAGCAAGGTCCCGCTCCAGAGGGTGAGCCTCAGGCCAAAGCGGGCCCCCAGCCAACCGCCGTAGAGGTTGGTGATGATCCCGAAGAATTCGTAGAAGAGAAAGAGAAAGGCAATCTCCAGGGTGGAGTAGCCCAGGGCATGGAAGTGGAACACCACCAACATCCGCAGGGCCCCGTCGGTGAGGGTGAAGGCCCAATAGTTGGCCGTCACGATGACGTATTGCTGCAGCGCCGAGAGGGGCTGTCTGCTTGAGAGGATCCCGCCCATCAGCGATCGTGCAGGGCTGCGATGTGGCAGGCCAGATCTGCCATCCGGGAGCTGTAGCCCCACTCGTTGTCGTACCAGGCGTAGACCTTCAGCTGGAATCCCCCAGTGACCAGCGTCGATGGTCCATCAATGACGGCGCTGCGGTTGTCGTTCACGTAGTCGACCGACACCAGGGGCCGGCTCTCGTAGCCGAGGATGCCTTTGAGGGGCCCGATGGCGGCTGCTTCAAAGGCGGCGTTCACCTCTTGGATGCTGGTGGCTCGCTCCAGTTCAAACACCGCGTCGGTGAGGGAGGCGTTGAGCAGCGGGACGCGGACGGCATGGCCATCGAGCTTGCCCTGCAGTTCGGGGAAGATCAGGCCGATCGCTTTGGCGGAGCCGGTGGTGGTGGGGATCAGGCTGTGCAGGCAGGAGCGGGCTCGGCGCAGATCGCTCTTGAAGCCATCCACCACGACCTGGGTGTTGGTGACGTCGTGCAGGGTGGTGATCGAGCCGTGTTTGATCCCGAAGCTCTCGTGGACCACCTTCACCACCGGTGCCAGGCAGTTGGTGGTGCAGGAGGCCGCCGTGACCAGGTGATGGCGGCTGGGGTCATAGAGCTGATGGTTGATCCCGTAGACGATGTTGAGGGCCTCCTCGCCCGCCACCTGACCTTTCACCGGGCAGGCCACCAGCACCTTGGGCAGGCCCGCCGCATCGAAGTAGGGCTCCAGGGTTGCGGGGGTCTTGAATTTGCCGCTGCACTCGAGCACCAGTTCGACGCCGGCTTCACGCCAGGGAACGGCGATGGGATCGCTCTCGCTGGTGAAGCTCAGGGGGCGTTCGTTGACCCGGAACCCCTGATCGCTCGCCTGGACGTCCTCCGACCAGCGGCCATGCACCGAATCAAAGGCCAGGAGGTGGGCTGCGGTGGCCGCGTCCCCGCCGCAGTCATTGATATGGACCAGCTCAATGCCGGGTCTGCCCCAGAGGGCCCGGAACACCAGGCGCCCGATGCGTCCAAATCCGTTGATGCCGATCCGCATGAGCGCCAAGCTGATCAATTAATCTTGATGCATCAACCTCGATTGATGCTTTAAGGGCTGGTTAGGCTTTGCGGGCCTTGGTTTCTGGCGTGTGGCGGCTTCCGCGGAGATGTTGCCCTTGCTCAAGGCGTTGTCCGATCCCGTGCGCCTCGAGGTGGCCCTGGCTTTGGCGGATGGCGAGCGCTGCGTCTGCGAGCTCACCGATCTGTTGAACCTGGCTCAATCGAAGCTTTCCTTTCATCTGAAGGTGATGCGTCAGGCCGGTCTGCTGGAGGCGCGTGAGCAGGGCCGCTGGGTCTATTACCGCCTCAGGCCTGAAACCCTGGCGGCCCTTGGCTTGTGGTTGGGGGAGCTGGCCCGCAGCAGCGCTACACCCGCAGCGCCCTGCTGTTGAGCCGCTCCCCCAGTGCTGGCAAGGCTCAGCTGATCAGCGCGTCGCGTCTGTGACTGGGCAGCGCATGGGGCGTTTCTCTGAGGAAACTCTGCAGGTTGTAATCGCCTGCCTCCAAGGCCGCTGCCAGTTCATGGCAAGCGCGATCCGGCATCGTGTGATCACCGCAGGTGAACACATCCACCGCGGCGTAGCGCGCTTCGGGCCAGGTGTGGATCGAAAGGTGGGATTCAGCCAGCAGCGCCAGACCCGTAATTCCCTGGGGTTCAAAGCGGTGACTGATCAGTTGAAGCAGAGTGGCGCCGGCGCTGTGCACGGCTTTGGTGATCGTGCTGCGTAGGAAGGCTTCGTTGTTGAGCTTGTCGCTGCTGCAGTGGTAAAGCTCGAGGATGCAGTGCTTGCCGATGGGGCTGTAGGCAGCATTCCATCCAGGGTTGGGGTGCAGATTGGCCAGAGATGTGTGCATGAAAGGCAGGGTTGAACAGCTTCAAAACTACCCCTCATGAACCGCCTCGGGTACTACTGCGCACGTCTGCCTGTGATCGACTACCAACGCTTCACGCCCTCTTAACCGATCCCTAACTGTTCGCCCCTCTCCAGTGCTTAGAGGTAGGTAGCTCCTGAACGGTTGCTCTTCCATGTCCTTCGCGAAGAAGGCTCTCTGCTTCGGCGTTCTCTCCAGCTTCGGCATCGCTGCAGCAGCCTCTGCTCAAAGTGTGTTGAACGGTGCCGGTGCATCGTTCCCCGCTCCCTTCTATCAACGCGCGTTTGCCGGTGCTGCCTCCCAGGGCATCAAGGTGAACTATCAGTCGGTGGGCTCCGGCGCTGGTGTGCGCCAGTACGTGGCCGGCACCGTGGATTTCGGCGCCACCGACGAGCCGATCAAGGCTTCTGAATCCGCCAAGGTGAGCCGAGGTGTGGTGCAGTTCCCAGCTGTGGGCGGCACCATCGCCATCGCTTACAACAAGGCGGATTGCAAAGGTCTGAAGCTCAGCCAGAAGCAGGCTGTGGATATCTTCCTGGGCAAGATCAAAACCTGGGATCAGCTGAAGTGCGGCAAGGGCCCGATCACCGTGGCGCACCGCTCTGATGGTTCCGGCACCACCTTTGCCTTCACCAACTCCCTGAGCGCTTTCTCTTCGGAGTGGAAGAGCAAGGTGGGCGAGGGCAAGAGCGTGAAGTGGCCCGTGGGCGTGGGCGGTAAGGGCAACGAAGGCGTCGCCGGCGTGCTCAGCAACACCGCAGGCTCCATCGGCTACATCAACCAGAGCTATGTGAAGGGCAAGCTCAAGGCTGCTGCCGTTCAGAACAAAGCTGGTAACTACGTGCTGCCGACCCTGGCTGGTGGCGCTGCCGCTCTGAACAACATCGTTCTGGACGGCAACCTCGCTGGTGAGGATCCCAATCCCGCCGGTGCCAAGAGCTACCCCATCTCGACCCTCACCTGGATCCTGGCTTACCAGAAGGGCAATGGCGCCAAGGCCGGTCAGATCCGCGCCGCCATGCTCTACCTGCTGGGCCGCGCCCAGAACGATGCGGATGAGCTGGGTTACGTCCCCCTGCGCGGCGACATCCTGAAGAAGGCCAAGGCTGCCGTCGCCAAGATCGGCGCCTGATCTGAGGCAAACCTGGAACACAAGGGGGGGGCTGCATCGGGCCCCCCTTTTTTTGGCTCAAATCTGCCCCGACCTGAAGTTGGAATGTCTGTCATCCCGCAGCCAGCCCTGATCAGGGTTGTGGTTGATGATCCAGATCGGCGACATGAGCTGCATGAGTTGCTTGTGCAAGCAGGTTTTCGCGTGGCTCAGTCCGCGATTCCGCAGCGGCTCATGGATCTGCTCCACAACCCAACGGCCCTGGATCGAGCTGAGCTGGTGCTGCTACAGCTCCCCAGTGCAACCCACGCCCTAGAGGCCAGCCTTTCTCTGTTGCAGAGCTGGCGCCGCAGCGATAGCAAGGTGGCTCTGGTGCTGCTGTCCGCGGAAGCCCCGGAGCGGGAGCGCGCTTCACTGCTGGAAGCCGGCGCCGATCTGGTGCTTGTGGAGCCCGTCGGTTCCAAAGAGCTGGTGGCCCGCTGCAAGGCCCTGTTGCGGCAGCTGAGCCGAACACTCCAGCCGCTCGCGGCGGCCTCAGATCTGCGCGTGCTTGAGGCGGGCGGGCTGAAGCTGTTTCAAGATCAATGCCGAGTGCGGGCTGATGGTGTTGAGGTGACCCTCACGCCCCGGGAATTTCGCTTGCTGGAGTGCTTCATGCTTCAGCCAGGCCGGGTGCTCAGCCGGGATCAGCTCATTGCACAGGTTTGGGGCTCTGACTACCAGGGGAAGCAGAAAAGTGTGGATGTGCACGTCTGGTGGCTTCGGCACAAATTGGAGCGCCCAGGTCGACCCCAGATGTTTCTCACCGTTCGTGGCTTGGGATATCGCTTTGAGCCGCCCAGTTCTCAATGAGCGCTGCGGTCAAGCCTGAAGATGGAGAGCCACTGAAAAGGCGAATTGTTTTTGTCGTCGCGCGAACCTTTCGCCGCCGACGGTTGCGCCACAGAATTCACCCAGCAGCAACCAGCCACAAAACTGATGCTGCCCTGTTCGGTCTTGACCAACATTGCGTCACCTCAGCTCAAACCACGATAAGGCTGAAAAGGCGATCTTCGGTAGTGAACGCCACAGAATGCACCAGATCTGCTGCTTTTGTATCCCAGATCACAGAAGCGGATTCTTCAGCGGAACTGTGGTTTTTTCTGGGCGTCAAAGCTGCGCTCCAGGATCTGACCGATGGTGAGGCCAATGGGCATCTGCCCGCCAAAAGAACTTCCCAGCACGTCGCGATACAACTTGCTGCTCACCAGTCGGTAGGTGGAATCCTGCAGGGGGATCAGATTGGCCCTTTTGGCCACCTTTATGCCCTGCTGGAGGGTGGATTCGATCAACGAGCGGAGCACTCTGTTACTACGGATGGCCTGCTCATTCACGTAGTAGAAGAGGGGGCGCGATAGGGGCAGATAGCGCGAGGTCTGCACGGCCGCAACGCTGGGCAGAACCGTGCCACGCAAGCCTGTCACTGGAAGGGCGCGAAGGATGCTGCGGTTGGCCTGGTAGTAGTCAAAGCCGAAGTAGCCAAGAGCGTTTTCGCTGTTGGCTACACAACGCACGAGAACATCGTCGTCCTCGCTGGCGGTGTAGTCCTGCCGGGAGTTGGTTTCGCTGCCGCTGATCACCTTGTTGAAGGTGTCATAGGTGCCGGAGTCTTGACCCGGCCCGCAGAGCTTGATCGGGCTGTTGGGCCAGGCCGGGTTCAGCTGGCTCCAGCGCAGCACCTTGCCTTGGGCCTTCTTCTCCCACAGTGTTTTCAGTTGGGCTGTGTTGATCTGTTTGGCGAAGCTGTTGCTGGGATTGACGACCACCGTGATTGCATCAAAGGCGATCGGCAGTTCGTAGAAGCGAACACGCCCTGCCTTGCATTGCTCCAGTTCTCGAGCGTTGATCGGCCTCGAAGCGGCAGCGATGGGAATCTTGCCGGAGCAGAACTCGCGAAATCCTGCGCTGGTGCCCACACTGCGGGCTTGGATGCTCACCGTTTTGGGGGTTCGGCGCGCAAACTGCTCGATCGCCGCTTTGCTGAAGGGATACACGGTGCTGGATCCAGTGATCTGGATCGTTTCAGCGGGTTTGGGTTGTTGTTGGGCTTGGCTAAGGGAGACCGTGAGCAGTGGAGCCAGGGCAAGGGCATGGATCACGCCACGAGAAAGGCTGATCACATCGATCACAGTTGATTTGAACCTCAGTCTTGCTTTGGCCCTGGCTGTGTTCGTTAAACGCTGTTTAACGCTTGATCTACTAACGACCACCCATAACGGTTTTCGTTCGCGCTCTTAACCAGCCCTTAAGGACACCTGTTGATCTACGTGAGACGGTGCAAGCAGGAGATCTGAGGGAATGGCCACCCCCCCTGCTGACGACTTGTTCGCTCTGAGGCGACGACCGCCTCAGGAAAAGATGGTCGATCAAGGTTTCCGCTGGATGACCATCGCCCTCGCCTCCCTTGTGGGCCTGGTCTTGGTGGGCATCTTGCTCACCGTCTTGATGGGATCCCGTGAGGCACTGGGCCGTTTTGGTCTTCAGTTCCTTGTGCTCTCCGACTGGGATCCGGTGGGAGATACCTACGGGGCCTTCACCGCCATCTACGGCACCGTGGTCACCTCGGTGCTTGCCTTGCTGATTGCTGTCCCTCTCGGAGTCGGTACGGCGATCTTCATCACCGAAAACCTGATCCCGGTTCGGATTCGCCAGATTCTGGGGCTGATGGTTGAGCTCCTGGCCGCGATCCCCTC